>JAHEZG010000076.1 GCA_023251195.1 Chitinophagaceae bacterium
TGGCAGTGCGGCCGCTTCCGCTAAAACTTCCTTTGTAAAATTTAATTTGAAATCATACTCTAATAAAATGGAATGCAATTCCACCTCATTGGTTCCGGCAGGGCCAAGCACCAGCGAAACTATTCCTGTGGGATGTTTTGCTCCTGTTACCCATTCGGTCATTCGTACCAGCACTTTATCTTTTGGTTTAGCACCTTCTAACTTATCGGCAGGAATTAAAAAGGTAACGGGGAACTGTGGTAAATCAGGAACCATTAAATATTTTCCTTCATCAAAATGAATGGTGCCGGCATAATTTTCCTGTGCACGCTTTACCACTTCAATAACTTTTCCTTCCAGTCTTGATTTTCTTTTTATCGGAAACGACCGAACTTTTACTGTATCACCTTCAAATGCTTTTCCTGTGTTACGAAAATCAATGGCAATATCCTTCTTGCTTTCGGGTGTAATAACCCAGGCATTGCGGCTTTGTGTGAATTCAATTACTCCTTCAAATACATTTCCTGATTGCGGTGCTGTTGCATTTTCTCCTTCGGCATTTTCAGCTTCTTTCTTTTTTTCTTTCGTAAGAAAAATAACTGTGCCCCTTTTGCTCAACCGGTTTTCGCTCACTAAAATATTGACAGCTGCATGCAGTTGTTCGGCCGTGTGCTGGTGTTTTAATTTTTTCTTGATTTGCTTGAACGATAATTTCGGTTCGCCCGACTTCATTAAAACTTTAATCACTTCTTCCATTATAGCGGAAGGAACTTTTACTTCTTCTTTATTATTTTCTGACATAATTATTTTACAAAGGTAGAATAATCATTCGAGAGTTGATTTTGTCAGAAAAAAGTTGATATTAATTTAATGTGAATTATTAATCTTCTGCAGCATGGTATTAATAAACTCGAATCGAAAGCAACCTCATGCATGTTCGGTCAATATGTTCTGATGTAATAGTGGGGATTGTTTTTCCAAAAGAGATTCCTTTGAAACATATGAACAAGTTTTTACTAAAACAATAATTTCATTATCAATTATCCATTATTCCCTCACAAATTTCACATTCCTAACCTCACTCTTTGTTCTCACCTGCAGCAAGAACATACCTTGCGCATATGGAGTTGGTGCAGTAAAATGATTTTCTCCGGTGCGCAACTAAATGTTTTTGCTTGTTTTGAATCAATGCTGCACAATAAACTTTACTGATGAAAAATAATTATCAGTTGAATACCTGAGTAAATAAATTCCATTACTCAACTGCTTTGTATCGATTGCTTCATCTTTAAAGTTTTTGTTTTCATAAACCAGTTGACCTGTGTAATTAAATACCTGAACTGCTGCTTGGTTTATATTTTTAGAATTATGAATAATAATTTTTTCATCTGCCGGATTAGGATAAATACTTAAATCATCAATTGCATTATTTATGCTTTTTCCTGTTCCAACATTGGTACTATCATAAACTAATCTCGCAAGCAGGAAGAGAGGTGTACTTCCAGATGACAGAAAACCTCCTGATACAAATAATGTATCATTAAATGTTTCCATTGCGCCGATATAAGTCTGATCAAACATTGAATCAACAGGTATCATTTGATTATTTTCCCACCAGTCAATCTTAACGCCATTATCATTTGTAAACAATATCAAATAGTTCAAAAACGATTTGAAGATTAATGCATGAACTGGATAACTCGTCCCCGTCCAATTCATCCCATCCCAGTAAGCAAGATGAGTCGGTATTCCACATACTGAATCTATATCCCCTATTATGTATAAATTGTCCTGGAATATTTCCATGTCTCTTACATACGCTCCCTGATGATTTCCATTATCCTTATTAGTGCCATAACCGCCGTTACCAGTCCAGAGATTACTCCATATGGCACCATCCCATGCAGCGATATTCCAGGCATCTATTCCTCCTGCTATATCGAAAGATCCTCCTACAATCAGTTTGTTCTGAAAAACTACCAGATCATTTATTGCCGGATAACCAACCAAACCTGTTCCAAGTGGATTCCATTGTGTTCCATCCCATCGTGCTATACTCCATGATGTTACCCACCCACCTGTTGGACCTTTGATAGCAGTAAACTGCCCACTAACATATAAATCTCCATTGAATTCTGCCAGAGAAACTCCACCCCAATTCGCAGAATTTGGAAAGGTTGCTATTTGTGTAATAATGAGTGAGTCCATTCTGATTATGTAAACTCCGTCTTCATCACATGTTACCATGTTGCCATTATAAATCAGGTAATCATTTCGGCTTTGTATTGAATCAGTTATTCCAGGAAATTTTACAAACTCATTGTTTTTATATCCGACAATGCCTGGCGAATGTGTAGTATCGGCACCATTAAAATCACCGATTATCCAAAGCGTGTTTCGTTCGGTATCAATTGCAAAATGTTCAATTTCACAATTAGCTGCACTTGAATCATCACAAAATATCCCAGGATAAAACCCCTGCCATTGATAATGCTGATAGCTCTGCCCTTTGGAATGAAAAACTAAAAGCGAAAAACTAAAAATGAAAAGTATTTTTTTCATGTTTTAATCTTTTATTGATATGATAGTGTTACTGTAAGTAGCAGCCTTTGTATCAATCCGTATCAAATAAACACCAGTTCGGCTCGGTCTGTGACCGAGCTGCATTAAATGAGTTCCATTTGTAATGGAACAATTCCGCCATAGCGGAACAAACGGTTTCAGGCTTGTTGTCTGTTTCATCCCTCATTTTATTGCTTAATGACTTTCACATTCCTCACCTCACAATTCAGCTTTTGTTGGTGTTCCATAATTGCATGATTCAACAAACTTAATACACTACGACCTTGCGAAAGGTTTTCACCTGCAATTTTTTTTATGCTGACGAGTATTTTCAATATCAATTATCCAATATCAATTATCCAATATCAATTATCCAATATCAATTATCCAATATCAATTATGAATTATCATCTGCTTGCCTTTTAATTTTTTTTTTGAAATAAATATTTCAAAAATTGAAACTGATTTACAGTTAAATTTGACACATCACTTTTGTGCATGCTAAAATCTAAATACGCTTTTGTTTTTTGCTCAGTCATATTATTGATTGGAGCGTTTTCATTTATCAATGCCAATGAAAATTCAAAGTACGAAGAATTAAAATACAGCCACAACCGAAACCCCATTGATTCAGGCGAGTATTTTATTGGCGCCAAATTGTGCAATGGCTGTCATGGATACGATTCCACTCATCTCGCGAACCTTGATGCCAATGGCAATGATGTAAATGTGTATGACGACTGGCGCTCTACCATGATGGCTAACTCGGCCCGCGATCCGTTTTTTCATGCAAAGGTCAGCCATGAAATTACCGTGAACCCATCGCATGCCATTGACCTGCAGATAAAATGTTTAGACTGCCATGCACCAATGGGAACTTACACTGCTTTTTACCATGGCGCTTCATCATATACACTTGATGATTTATTCGCCGATACATTGGGCATTGAAGGTGTTTCCTGCATGTCGTGTCACACCATCGGAACATCAGGATTAGGAAACATGTTTTCAGGTGCAATTCCTTATGATACCACAAAAAAAATATTCGGGCCATTCATCAATCCATTTGCCGGCCCCATGCAATTGTATGTTGGCATGACTCCAACATTCAGTACACACATGAGCACTTCGGCAGTTTGTTCGCCGTGCCACACGCTGCAAACACACACTGCAGATTTAAGCGGAAATTTAACAGGCGGAATTTTTGTGGAGCAGGCAACCTATCATGAATACCTGAACTCCAATTTTCCATCGCAACAAATTTATTGTCAAAGTTGCCACATGCCACAATTGGAAGATCAGGTGATAATTGCCAATCAGATTTTAGCATTAACCGGTCGCTCTCCGTTTAACCTTCATCAGTTTGCCGGTGCAAATTATTTTATGCTGAATCTGTTGAAGGCAAATAAAACATACCTTGGCATACAGGTGCCTGATCCATATTTCGATTCCACACTTTTATATACCTCAAAAAATCTGACCGAAAATTCTGTTTCCATTGTGTTGAATCAGGATAGTTTAAACAGCGACACTTCTTAT
The DNA here is from genome assembly GCA_023251195.1 of Chitinophagaceae bacterium. Classification (GTDB taxonomy): domain Bacteria; phylum Bacteroidota; class Bacteroidia; order Chitinophagales; family UBA10324; genus UBA10324. Next base: position 4,081 of record JAHEZG010000076.1, read on the forward strand.
TTCAGCATCCAGCTCACCAATAAAACTGGTCATAAATTTCCGTCGGGTTATCCATCGCGCAGAGCGGTTGTGCAGTTTGTGGTATTGAAAGAAAATGGCGATACACTTTTTAAATCCGGGATATTCGGAAGCAATTATGAAGTTAATAATTTAACCGCCCCTTTTGAAAAACATCACGACATCATAAAAATGCAAACGCAAACTCAGATTTATGAAATGATAATGGGTGATGTAAACAACAACAAAACAACTGTACTGGAACGGGCTGCCAATCTTTTAAAGGATAACCGTTTGGTACCTGCAGGATTTACCACCTCGCATTATGCATATGATACAGTAAAAATTGATAACGATGCATTGGCCGATATTGATTTCAACAAAAACACATCGGGCATTCAGGGAAATGGAAAAGACATTGTTCATTATCACATTCCCTCAAATGGTTATTCCGGAATTGTAAATGTTTACGCAAAAATTTATTATCAATCGGTACCACCGGGTTGGTTGCAGGAAATGTTTTCGTTCAGCACAGCATTGATTGATACTTTTAAAAGCATGTACCAGGCAGCCGACAAAACTCCATTCTTATGTGTAAGCAGTGAATTGCTAAACATTCAATTGCCTTCCGGAACCGGATCGAACCTTGACGGTAATTCCATAATTGTTTTTCCTTCACCTGCCAGTAATGGAATCATTTCAATAAAGGGTAATGGAATTGAATCGTACGAAATTTATTCTTCAGATGGAAAATTAATTTTAAAAGCTGTCGCCAAAAATCCTTCTCTTGTTTCAGGTATTCAATTACCTGATCAATCCGGCATTTATTTTATTAAAATAAAAAGCACTGCTGCTGTTGTTGTTAAAAAGATAATGCGTTTATAAAAAATAATAATCCGGAATTGAATTATTTATTTACTTTTCGAACCGACACTATAAAAAAACCAAATCAACATCCAAATAAATTTTACATGCAAAACACAATTTCAAAAATTGCAATTTCATTTCTCCTAATGATATTGCCTGCGATTTCATTCGCACAATTCAGTTTCACCAATTCAAATGACCGGTTAATCAGCACCGCCTATCACAGTGGCTGCTCAGTAACGGTTGCCGATTGGAATCACGATGGATTAGATGACATCATTAAACTTAATCAGGGTCATGATGTTTGGATTGAAATTCAGCAATCAAACGGAAAATTTCTTCCATTGCACATTGGCGATTTCGGTGGTGGAACCGGATGGTCGTGGGGAATGGCCGCAGGTGATTTTGATCACAACGGTTACCTCGATGTTGTGGCCGGCAATGGTTCGGTTAAAGTTTTTATGACTGATGCAAGTGGTGCAATGGGTGCAGCAATCAGTTTACCACTTACAAGTATTTTTTTACAGAATGTAACGCTTGGCGATTTTAACAATGATGGTTGGTTGGATATTTATGGTTGCCACGATGTGGGTGAATCAAAAATCTGGTTGAATGATGGGGCAGGAAATTTTCCGGCGATGGTTGAATTTACAGGTAGTATTTCAGGTAATACACTTACAGTTATATCTGTAGCAAATGGAATTATTCCTTTAGGATTTTATTTATCAGGAACCGGTGTAGCATCTAATACAAAAATCACTGCTTATGGTACTGGTACCGGTGGTGTTGGAACTTATATTTTAAGCAACTCAACTACAGTGGCATCAACTACTTTGAATGCTAATATTTTCAATGTGAATGTAAGCGCTACCGATGATTCAGGAAATTACGGCACTACCTGGAGTGATTATGATAACGATGGAGATTTGGATTTTTATGTTTCAAAATGTCGTCAGCCGGTTAATCAGGCAAGTGATATGAGAAGACACGATGTGCTGCATATAAATGATGGTACTTATCATTTTGATGCTGACTATGATGATATTAACACAACCGATCAGGATTCATTGCTTATCGATTTTATTTGCCCGGATCAAGGTGCGCAAACATGGACCACCAATTTTGGTGATTTTGATAACGATGGTGATTTTGATTTGTGCAGAACCAGTTACACACAAGGTTCTGAACTTTGGGAAAACGATGGAACCGGACACTTTACCAATATCACTGCTTCTGCAGGATTTGATATTGGCAATCCTTTTGAAATTGAATCTCAGATTGAAGATTTTGACAATGATGGTTTTCAGGATATCCTGACTTCCGGCGATGAAGACATTATGTTTCACAATAACGGAAACATGACATTCACAAAATTCGAGAACCTGATTTTTCCAAATAACATTGGTTCATTTGGCACCGGCGATTTAAATCATGATGGAGCAATTGATGTTTATGCTTCTTATGGTCAGGTTTATACCACACCTACCAGTATTGATGATGTTGTTTATCTGAATAACAATAACACCAACCATTGGATAACTTTTAACCTTGTTGGAACAGTAAGTAACCACGATGCAATCGGAGCAAAAATTGCTATTTACACTGCACTTGGAACTCAAATTCGTGAAGCGCGTGCAGGCGAAAGTTATGGCACCGAAAACACTTTTAATCTTCACTTTGGATTAGGCGTTAATACCACCATCGATTCAGCAATTATTCGTTACCCATCTGGCATAACCAATAAACTTTTCAATCTAACAGCTGACCAATTTGTAACCAATGTTGAAACCGGTGGATGCACCATTTTATCAGGAAACATTACATACTCAGGCAGCCCTGTTCTTTGTACAGGTCAAACCTTAACGCTAACCGGCCCTGCAGGATTTTCTTCTTATTTGTGGTCTGATGGTTCTACCAATCAATCAGTAGTGATTACTGCTTTAGGTGATTATTCTGTTTTAGTTTCAAATGGCAGCTGCTCAGCGTATACTCCTTCTATTCACATCACTGTTGATCCTGATAATACACCATCCATCAGCGTTGATGGTTTAACAACTTTTTGCTCCGGAGGTTCTGTTGATATTACATCAACATCAGCCAATACTTATACCTGGTCAAACGGTGCTACTACACAAACCATTCAAGCCACTCAATCTGGCGATTATTATGTAATGGTTGATGGAGCTTGTCACCCATGGTCATCTGATACAGTAACTGTTACACTCAATGTACTATCCCCTGAAACTCCTGTTGGTACTGATGCATATATTCCTTCAGGAACTACTGCAACATTAAATGCTTCCGGATCAGATATTCATTGGTTTGATTCAGCAACCGGTGGAACTGAAGTTGGAACAGGAAACACATTTACTACTCCTGTGCTTAATGTAACAACTGTATATCATGCTGAAAATGTATTGAATTCAGGCGGTGGAACAGGTGCTGTTGGCGATATATATCATACTGGAACACAATTGTACAGTGCTGGTAATACAACCAACGCTTCAATGGATTTTGATGCAGATTCCAATATCATTCTTTCTACTGTAAAAGTTATTACCGATGCTGCTGCAACCAGAAGATTTGTATTGTGGGATAACAGCGGAAATATTGTTGACAGTTTAAGTGTGTACATACCTGTTGATTCAACTGTAGTAGCTCTTAACTTTAATGTACCTGCCGGTACCGGTTATTCATTAATGACTGATCCTGCAGTAAACAATGCCAACCTTGGATACAATGCTCCTCGTTTTCAACGCAGCAACATTCAGGGGGCGGGAAGCTATCCATATGTATTACCAGGTTTCGTAACACTGACCGGAAACAATCAGGGTAATGCTTACTACTACTATTTCTATGATATGCATTTTGCAAAGCCATTGTATACCTGCATCAGCAATCGTGTTCCGGTTACTGCTTTTATTACTGACGGAGTTTCAGGTATCAACGCTAATTACAGTGTAAGTGTTTTCCCGAATCCATCTGAAGGAGTATTTAACATTCAAACCAATTTCAACTATACAAAAGTTGAAGTACTTGATATACTTGGAAGAAAAATTTCGATTACCAATGCTCATATCAATGAATTGAATCTTTCAAACTTCAGTAAAGGAACTTACATGCTTGAGTTAACTGATGCAAACAATATTACTGTTCGCCGCCAGTTAATAGTGCAATAAACTTTTTAATTAAAACACTCAGTGAGAGGTCATCTGATTAAAATTCAGTTGGCCTCTTGTTGTTTTATATCAGTACCAAATTTTGATGGTCTATTCTTGCAAAACGCTAATGTTAAATTTATGTGAAACTGATTTTAATATTATCTACGGCATAAACCGTCTGTTAAATTCGCCTTACTAATTAATTCTGAATTGTGAAATACCTGAACAGAGAACTGAGTTGGCTTTCGTTTAACGAAAGAGTATTGCAGGAGGCCATGGACGAAAATGTACCACTGATTGAGCGGATTCGTTTTCTGGGAATATTCAGTAATAACCTGGACGAATTTTTCAGGGTGCGAGTTGCCACTTTGAGTAGAATGGAACTGCTTGGGAAAAAAGCGAAAAAAATTTTAGGTGAAACACCAAGAAAAATTATAGACGATGTATATGCTAAAGTTATAAAACAGCAAACAATGTTTGAGGCCACATATAAAAAACTGCTGAAGCAATTAGAGAATGAAAATATTTTTATCATTAATGAAAAACAATTAAAAGACGAGCAGCAGGATTATGTAAAATTATATTTCAGATTGGAAGTTCGTGCAGCTCTTGTTCCGATTATGATTGATGCCATTCCTGAATTTCCATATCTGAAAGACCGTTCTATTTACCTGGCCGTGCTCCTCTCCGATTCCACAAAAAAAACAAAATCGCGATACGCTCTTATTGAAGTTCCGAGTGATGGACTTTCTCGTTTTTTGGTTTTGCCTGAAAAAGATGGAAAGAAATATATTATTCTGCTCGATGATATTATTCGTTTTGGATTAAAAGAAATTTTCAGCATTCTTCCGTACGATACTTTTTCGGCTTATACCATTAAGATAACACGCGACGCAGAAATTGCCATTGAAGAAAACATCAGTGAGAGCCTGATGGAAAAAATAACGAAAGGAATTAAACAACGGAAAAAAGGAAAACCGGTTCGCTTTAATTTCGATCAGGATATTGATATTGAATTATTACATTACTTATTGCGCCGTGTTCATTTGAAAATAGGTGATGATAATATTATTCCAGGGCAACGCTATCATAACTTCAAAGACTTCATTCAATTTCCGGTACTGGACAAATCACATCTCATTTACAAACAGGAACACTTGCTTTTGCAGCCTGATTTTGAAAACAGTAAAAGTTTATTCACAGTCATTAAGCAAAAAGATATTCTTGTTCATTATCCATACCACAGCTTTGAACATTTTATTGATATGCTTCGCGAAGCTGCCATTGACCCGAAAGTATCTTCCATAAAAATAACCATGTATCGGTTGGCATCGAAATCAAAAGTGGTGAATGCTTTAATCAATGCAGTGAAGAATGGAAAAGATGTGACTGTGGTAATGGAACTGCAAGCCCGTTTTGATGAAGAAGCAAACATAAAATGGAGCGACCGGTTACGCGAAGAAGGCGCTCATGTAATTCTTGGTGTGCATGGTTTAAAAGTTCATAGTAAAATGTGTCTGATAACACGAAGTGAAAAAGGAAAAAAAACTTTGTATGCAAACATCAGTACCGGTAACTACAATGAAAACACTTCCCGCATTTATGCAGATCATGCATTGTTTACTGCTGATAAAAATATTACCGAAGAAATTGAAGGTCTGTTTTCATTTTTAGAAAATAATTATAAAGCCACACATTACAATCATTCGCTGGTGGCTCCAATGCAAATGCGCAAGCGGTTTGTAAAATTAATTGAAAACGAAATTGAGAATGCTAAGCGAGGTATTGAAGCAACCATTTGCATAAAGTTGAATAACCTGGCAGATAAAGAAATGGTTGACCTTTTACAACGCGCGGCAAAAACCGGAGTGAAAATTAAAATGCTGATTCGAAGCACCTGCGCTTTACTGCCCGATAACCCTGAACTGAAAGGCAACATTGAAATAAGAAGCATTGTTGACCGCTACTTAGAGCACACTCGATTTATTATTTTCAGCAATGGTGGCAAACCTGTTTATTATTTAAGCTCCGCTGACTGGATGGTGCGCAATCTTGATTTGCGAATTGAACTGGCTATTCCAATATTGGATAAACACATTCAGGATCAGATAAAACATTACTTTGAATTGCAGTGGAATGATAATTTGAAAGCACGAATGCTGAATAGTTTGCAAGACAATAAATATTATCGCAACGATTTAAAACCTGTCAGAAGTCAGGAGGCTATTTTAAAATATTTGAAAAAAGTGAATTGAAATCAATTTTGAATTTCAGATTGATCTAATTACCCTGAATCAATTTCTTTTCTGATTTTATTTTAAACCAGGAAAAATTATTTTTTAAAAATTTATATTAATTCCTGCGCTTGGTAAAAACGGCAACTGATTTACACGCTCGTAACGAACACGATCAAAATAAAAAATGTTTTCGCGGTTGTAGGTATTTATTACACTGATGTTTGCTTCCAGTCGTGCATTGGTTCCCAACTTAAATATTCTCTTTGCCGATAAATCTAAACGATGATAATATGGAAGGCGGCCTGAGTTAAGTGTGGAATCATATATAATTCCTAACTGACCGTTTCCACTGGTATAATTTGTTCCGATGCCATCAAGAAAATTAAAGTATTCATAAAAGCCTTGTGTTTTGGTAAACGGAAATCCGCTACCCAGATTCCATCGTGCATCTATTTGCCACTGCTTGTTTTTTCCGAATGTGTAACTGACAACCACATTTGCATTATGCCGGCGATCGTAATGCGGCGGATAAATTTGCTGCCCATTGTTTCTTGTAACATAACCAAGAGAATAACCGGTCCACACATACCAGCCTTTGTAATCATATTTTAATAAGAAGTCAACACCATACGCTTTACCTGTTTCAATTTGAAAATCAGGATCGTAATTGAATTGTTTGTTGCGGTTCAGGTTTATCAGCTGACCGAATTTTTTATAATAAGTTTCAACAGTTACCTCCATGTTTTTATTTATGTCAGCTTCAATGCCACCAACCAGGTGGGAAGCTCGCTGTAAATTATCTTTTGCAATGTCGCCATTCAAATCGCGCAATTGATCATCAGGTCCGGTTAAAAAACCATTGAACAGATTCACCACATCTTTATCTGATTTGGTGCTGATAAAATTCTGAGTGTAAATGCCGGCTGAACCCTTGAGCCGCACATTTTCTGTCAGATTAAATTTTGCAGCAATTCGTGGTTCAGGTGATAGTACCGGAAGCGATGCATAGTATTGAAATCGCAAACTCGGCTCCAGCACCAGGCGGTTCAGTACTTCTTTCACTACTACATACCCTCCTATTTCTGTTGTGTTCTGATCCTGACCAATGCGCAAACCAAGTGTATTAAAAAATTCAAATTCGGTGCGATACCCACCTACTGTAAAACCATACTTCACTTCACTGTTGTGAGCTAAAAAATAAGTGAAGTAAGTATTCAAATCAAAACCACTGATGCGACTGGTGCGCGGTTGTTCGTCTGATTCTTTTAAAGCAATGTGATAATCAGAATATGAAATGGATCCACCAATCAACATGTTTGACCCGCCAGGTACTAAAACGAAGTTGGTGCCCACACCCACATTGTTCCATTTAAAATCGCTTACACCATTGTAGTTTACATGGTCGTTGAAATTAAATCCGAACACGCTCAGTTTGCTACCGCTTCCGCCGTTCATTGATACCTTGCCATAAAAATCATTAAAGGCAAATGGCAAGCCTGCAGTATCAATGTATGAATAAAATATTTTTGAACTCTTATCAAGATACGATGAGCGGGCATCCAGTATCCACGATGAGCTTCCACCATTGTTATCAATTTTTTTAAATGGACCTTCAAACAAAACTTTTGACATGAACGGACTGGTCGAAATTTTTCCGGCCAATCTTTTTTTATTTCCATCGCGTGTAACTACATCAACCACTGCTGATAATCGCCCGCCATTTTCTGCATTGAAACCTCCGGTCATCACATTGGCGTTCTTGATAATGTCTGTTTCGAAAACAGAAAACAAACCTATGGAGTGAAACGGATTGTAAATGGTCATTCCATCCAGCATCACTTTATTCTGAATGGGTGAACCACCGCGTATGTATAATTCTCCTCCCTGATCGCCGGTAAAAATTACTCCCGGAATAACCTGTAAGTATTGCGCAAGATCCGACTCGCCACCTACTGATGGCAAGCGCTGAATGTCTTTTGAAGTAAGTTTCGTAAGCGAAA
>JAHEZG010000077.1 GCA_023251195.1 Chitinophagaceae bacterium
GAGAGGTAAAGCAATTTTATTTCGCCTCTAAAACATTTTTCTATCTCCGCAGTTTCTTCATCGCGGCTCATGCTGCTGTTTATGAATGAGGCGCTGATTCCATTGGTACGCAATGCATCAACCTGATCTTTCATTAATGAAATCAATGGTGAAATAATTAATGCAGTTCCTTCCATCATCAACGCGGGAATTTGAAAGCACAAACTTTTCCCTCCACCTGTAGGCATCAGCACCATCGCATCTTTTCCATCCAGTAATTCCGAAATTATTTCTTCCTGTAACGGACGAAAGGAATCGTAACCAAAATATTTTTTAAGAATTTCAGATGAAGATTTCATAAGCACATTCATTCAATAAATTTTGGAATGAAAGTAAAAACAGAAATTGAAAGCAGAAATTGAAAATTAATTTACAGATGTTTTTATAAAATTTAGAAATTACATGAACATATAGCAAAACAAAAAATGAATAGAAATAAATTTTGTGATCCCGGTAGGAATCGAACCTACATTTAAAGTTTAGGAAACTTCCGTTCTATCCGTTGAACTACGGGACCGAAATTTTCGGTGCCCGCAAATATCAAAAAGAAACAGTAAAATATTTTTAGTTAAAAAAACTGCAACCCTGCTGTCCAGCCAATCCAGCCATTCACTCCGGTGGTGCCGCCACCGTGTCCGTTATACAAGTGAGATTTTACTGCTGAATTATAGGAGTCGTGAAGCACTTCCACATTTAAACATGGTCCGGCATACAAGCCAATTCCTTTTGTGATTTGAAAACCCGGAAGAATTCGCAATTGATTAATCATATTTATTCCTGTGCTCCAATCATTGAAATTATTATAGTGAACATTCCAGGCAAGCGCATCAATGTTGGTGAAGAATTTTTTGCTGATATTGATGTGTGTTCCAATTCCATATCCGAATGAATAACGATTTCCATCTGTTGTATTCGGAGAAACACCAATTGAAAAAATATTATAAAATGCATTCGAACCTAACCGCACACTTGCGTTGATGTTGCTAAAATCAGAATTAAAAACATCGACATGAAACAATCCGTTTCGTGAAATAGAAATTAAACCAATCGGAACACCTTTCAGCGAATCAGAAATATTGATGAGTCCGATTTGCATGCCGGCCACTTTCACTCCCACATTTATTAATCCGATTTGGAATCCATTTATTTTATTGGCCACATTAATTATTCCTGAAATTTGTGAGCCATTCATTTTTCCCAATGAAAGATTTGCAATACCGCCAATCTGTGTTCCGTTCACATTGTGCGATGTAGTTGAAATATTTGCAATGCCACCAATCTGAGCACCGTTAATTGAGTCGAGTACATAATTTATTATGCCCCCGATTTGTGTTCCATCTACTGAGCCCAATGAAGTATTTACCAGTCCACTTATTTGTGCCCCAGTCACATTGCGTGCGTGATTCACCAATCCGCCGAGTTGCAATCCATTTACATTTCCGAAAACCACATTAGTGAGTCCGCCGATTTGCAAACCATTCATATTTTTCCGATCGATGTTCACCAAGCCGCCGAGTTCAAATCCATTTACACCTCCATTGTAACCACTAAGAATATTGAAAGAAAAAACATTTGAATACTTACCGGAAATAATTCCATTGGAACCAATCGGATACAAAAAAGAAACCTGTGCTGCACGATTCTGAATACTCACAGTGTCATGAGTTGTTTGTCGTTTGTCGTGATACTTACTAGCAAAAACACCGTTGAGTTTTGCACGCATCCATTGATAAGAATCTTTTGATTCTTCCGTAATACCTTTTGAAAGCTCAACCACAGAATTGGCAACCTGAGCTGTTACATCAGTCAGTTTTTTCTTGCTTGAATCATCAAGTTGATTGGATGATTCGGCAAGTTGATTATTTGGTGATTGGTAAATTTGAGAGTCAGGATTTTCAGTTAATATTTTTAGACTGAATTCTTCTGACGGTTTCCATACATAATTAGTGACGGAAGAATCCGAAGTAAACAAAACAGCAGGATGATCATCCAGAATCAACGATTCAGTAACTGTTGGTTGTGGTATCGATTGGTTGAATTGAACAACAACATTGCTTTCAGATTTTTCTGTCACAGTTTTATTAGTTGATGCTGGTTTTTCTTCGGTTTGTTTTACAATTAAATTTTCTTTTGGAGAAGATTTTTTAAAATCACTTTCATTCTCCTTCCGTGAAATTTCCTGAAAAGATTTTTTTACTCCACCAGATTTTTCTTCTGGTTTTTTTTCTACCGAAGAATTTTCTGTTTCAGTAATTTTTTCAGTTCCTGAATTTTTTAATTCAGTATTTGAATTAGAAGCTGAATTTTCAGTTGATGAATTTGAAACAATCGCTTCTGTAGTTAGTGGTGAAGTGATTGTATTTTGCGTTTGCGATAACTGAGTGGTTTCAGTTTTTAAAATAAAAAGTGTTGCGATGGTTGTTAAAATTATTCCGCTCATGATTCCTGTTGTGTAAATGAAAAATCGGTTGTGTATTAATCGGTATTGCAATGATGGTTTTGGTGTCGCCACAAAAGCAGTCATGAGCGAATCGAAGTTTTTGAACGAACTGATTTGCTCGTCGCTCAAAGGTTTCTGGTGAAATTTGAATTTTATCTTCGTCATGTTACGCTGCTTTTACTTCGGTTGATAATTGTTTGCGTAGTCGCTCGAGTATGCGGTGCACTTTTACTTTCGCGTTGTTCTCGGTCATTCCTTTTATCTCTGCTACTTCAGCGAAACTTCTTTTTTCGAAGTAGCGCATCTCAATCAATTCGAGTTCTTCGGCATTTAATTTTTTAATCGCCTTCATTGCCGCTTCTCTTCTTTCCTGAATCAGGTGAGAATCATTTTCATCCAGAATTTCATTCAGGTCGGTGAGTTCCATGCTTACAGTGCGTTCCTTTTTCCGGTCTCTGAAATATTGATTCACTTCGTTGCTTGCAATTCGAATTAACCACGCTCCGAATGGAACTCCGCGGTCTTCGTAATATTTCAGATGCTGCATTGCTTTCAGAAAAACCTGCTGCGCAAAATCTGCAGCATCGTGTTCATCATCCAATCGCCGGTAGATGAACAGATATACATCCTTAAAATATTTTTCGTAGAGCGCACGAAAGTGCTGCGGATTTTTTTTCGCCGCCTCAATCAATTCGCTCTCGTTGTTTACTGATAACATTATTGTGAATGGTGTATTCTATTTTGTCAAATCTGAAAACTGCCTTCTGATTACTGCCAACTGGTTTTAATTTACATGAATCAGGTTTCCACTACCACTCATGTGTGTATTGATGGTTGGGTTTCCCTTGTAATACACATCACCACTTCCGCTGACTGTAACACCTAAATTATCAGTAACACTTATTTCGGTAGTTCCGCTTCCACTTACTGTAATTTCAGATGTGATTGAAGTCAAATCAAATGAATGTATTGCTCCTGATCCGCTGATAGTAAATTTTTCTGATGTGGTACTACCCGTAACCGTAATATTACCTGAGCCACTGATTTTTCCAGTGAATGAATTACAAGCCGCAATCATTTTCATACTTCCGGAACCACTGATTGTTGCTGAAAGTGAATTGGTCAAAATGCTATCCTGCAATTCAATATTACCGGAGCCACTCACATTCAAATCAAAATCAGATGCTTCAATTTTTGACGACACAATTAAATTTCCCGAGCCGCTCAAATCAATTCCATCTAATGAAGGAGTAGTGATATAAATTTTAATCTGTTCGTGATTTTTCAAACAATGCTTGTTATAAATTTTCAGTGCGTTGCCATTCAATTCTGTTTGCATGTCGTCAATTATATTTTGTTGCGCTTCAATTTTCAGTGAATAGAAAGTATCCTGCGTAATGTAAACTGTTCCTTCGGTCTGAAATTCAATTTGCGAGTAGCCACTTACATCGCGGGTTTGTGTTTGCACACTGCCCTTTCCTTTTATGCAAGGAAAGTTTTCGCGGTTGCATGAAGCTGTCACGAGCAGTAAAATCAAGATTGAGAAAATGCCTGTAGTTCTTTTCATTTTATAAAGTTGTTTATACTATAAATGCAAAAGGACGAAAAAGTTACAGATGAAAGAAAAAATAATTTTTCAAAGATTTGCCAACTTTTAAAAAGTTGGCAAATCTGAATACAGATTAAACCAGATTCACTTCCGGCTGAATAGTAACACCAAATTTATCTTGAACAGATTTTTGAATATCAAGGGCAAGTTGATACACTTCGTTTCCCGTTGCTCCTCCATAATTCACCAATACCAATGCCTGCGATTTGTGAGAGCCGGTGTTTCCGACAACTTTTCCCTTCCATCCACATTGTTCAATCAACCAACCTGCAGGAACTTTTACCGTTCCATCTTTTTGCGGATAGTTATTAGCCAATGGATTTTTAGAAATGAATGATTCAAATTCTTCTTTTGATATTACCGGATTTTTAAAAAAGCTGCCTGCATTCCCCAAAACTTTCGGGTCAGGTAATTTTGAAGAACGGATTTTTATTACTGCATCACTCACTGCTTTTATTGTGAGGTCATTAACCCGCATTTCATCCAAAGTCATTTTTATATCTCCATAGTTGACATTGAATTTTGGAATTTTATTTAATCGAAATGTTACAGCCGAAATCAGAAACTGATTTTTGAATTTATTTTTGAAAACACTTTCGCGATAACCAAATTCACATTCAGCATTTTTGAAATTTACTTTTTCTCCGGTTGCTATTTCAATCGCCTCCAGTTCGTCGAATAAATCTCTTATTTCTACTCCATACGCGCCAATGTTTTGCATGGGTGCTGCTCCAACTTGTCCCGGAATCAATGAAAGATTTTCAAGTCCTGCCAGATTTTTCTCAATACACCACAGCACAAACTGATGCCACACTTCGCCTGCTGCTGCTCTCACCCACACACAATTTTCATCTTCCTTCACAATAGAAATTCCGGTGAAAGAATTTTTCACCACAATGCCATCAAAACTTTTTGTGAAAAGAATATTGCTGCCACCACCGAGAATTAATTTTTGTTGTGAACGGAATTTTTCTTCTCTCAACAATTCACTGAAATCATTTTCACTTTTTATCTCAGCAAAATATTTTGCTGCAACATCTATCTGAAAAGTATTGTATCGAAGAAGGGAAATGTTTTCAGAAATAATCATATTGCAATCAGGATATTTTGCTTCCTGCTCCTACAGTTCCGGTTGGCGAAACGATTTTCAATTTTCCATCCGCATCTTCTGCCATCAGGATCATTCCTTTCGATTCAATGCCCTTTATTTTCCGAGGAGCAAGATTGGCAACAACACTTACTTGTTTTCCAATCATCTCCTCCGGAGTGTAATGTTCAGCAATTCCGGAAACAATAGTGCGCATTTCATTTCCCATATCCACGGTCAACTGTAACAGTTTATCTGCCTTCTTCACTTTCTCTGCTGCTGTAATAGTTCCTACTCGAAGTTCGAGTTTTGCAAAGTCATCGTAGTTAATTACAGAGTTAGTTGTTTCAGGCTTCGGGTTTTGAGTTTCGGTTGGAATCACAATTTGTTTTTTATTGGCTTTTAATTTTTCAACCTGCGCAGTTATTTCTTCATCTTCAATTTTTCGGAATAGTAATCCAGCTTCGTTCAATTGATGACCGGGATGTATCAACTGTCCTTTCAATTCTGTACTCCAGTTTTTCTTCGAAAGATTTAACATACTTAATGTTTTCTCAGCAGCAACCGGCAAAAAGGGTTGCATGAGTTGCGCGAGGTAGGCTGTAATTTCTATTGACAAATACATCACTGTTGCACATCGCTCTTCGTTTGTCTTTATAATTTTCCAGGGTTCGTTATCTGTTAAATATTTATTTCCGGCTCTTGCTAAATTCATTAATTCTTGGAGCGCTTCACGGAAACGAAATTTTTCTAACGAGTCAGAAATATTTTGTTGCGCAACTTTTATTGATGCAATTAATTCGCGGTCGCTCTCGGTTAAATTTCCGTAAGAAGGTATTTTTCCATTGTAAAATTTATGTGTGAGCACCATTGTGCGGTTCACAAAATTTCCGAGTATAGCAACAAGTTCGTTGTTGTGGCGGTCTTGAAAATCTTTCCAGGTAAAATCACTGTCCTTTGTTTCGGGTGCAATAGAAGTGAGCACATATCGAAGCGTGTCCTGCATTCCCGGAAAATCTTTTAAGTAATCGTGCAGCCACACCGCCCAGTTACGCGAGGTGGAAAGTTTCTCTCCTTCTAAATTCAGAAACTCATTTGCAGGAACATTATCAGGAACAATGTATTCGCCATGCGCATGAAGTATGGTTGGGAAAATAATGCAGTGAAAAACAATATTGTCCTTGCCGATGAAGTGTAACAGTCTGGTGTCTTTTTCTTTCCAATATTTTTCCCAGTCGTTTGGTTTCAATTCTTTCGTTGCACTGATGTAACCAATTGGCGCATCGAACCACACATATAAAACTTTGTGTTCTGAATCAGGCAACGGGACGCGTACTCCCCAATCCAGATCGCGGGTCATTGCACGCGGATGCAAACCGCCATCAATCCAGCTTTTGCACTGACCATATACATTCGATTTCCAATCGTCTTTATGATTTTCTAAAATCCATTCGCGCAACCACGGTTCGTATTTATCCAATGGCAGGTACCAATGCTTCGTTTCTTTTTTCACAGGAACATTTCCACTCAAAACTGAAACAGGATTTTTTAATTCGTCGGGAGATAAACTGCTTCCACATTTTTCGCACTGATCGCCATACGCTTTTTCATTTCCGCAAACCGGACAAGTGCCCATGATGTAACGGTCAGCGAGAAACATTTTTTCTTTCTCATCATAATACTGCAATGAAGTTTGCTCAGTGAAAACTCCCTTGTTATATAAATCCAGGAAAAATTGTTGCGCTGTTTCGTGATGAATTTTATTCGATGTGCGAGAGTAGATGTCGAAAGAAATTCCAAACTCTGCGAAAGAGTTTTTCATCAGCGCGTGATACTTGTCAACGAATTGCTGCGGTGTTATTGCTTCCTTGCGTGCACCGAGTGTGATGGGCACTCCGTGTTCATCACTTCCGCAGATGTATAATATGTCATCGCCCTTCAAGCGACGATAGCGCGCATAAGTATCAGCAGGAAGATATGCACCCGCTAAATGCCCGAGATGAATTCCGCCGTTTGCATAAGGCAGGGCGGCTGTAACAGTATATCGTTTCCACTTATTCTCCATTCAAAAATTTTCGCTCAATTGATTCGCGGATAAATATAAACGCGATTACAGATTGCAGACTACAGATTGCAGATTAATTGTACTTCAGAATTATTTTCTGCGTTCTCGTCTGAGAATTTTTAGAAAATAAATCCCCCAAATCACTGCAGTCAGTTCAACGAGAAAATAACCGGCACCCATACACAACTGGAAAGAAATCAATTCAACTTCTGTTCTCGCAAGAATTAAAATCAAAATGTATGGCCCGCATGCAACTAGTCCAATAAATCGAACCCACAAAGGGAATAGTTTGTAAGAACTAATCATAATCATTCCCGGTAAAATGAGAATGACATTCTTCGCTACTTCCTGAATTTTCTCCTGTGTGTTTGCCGGTATCAAAGTAAAAATACCAATGAACGCAATAGCCATCAATGCAAATCCGGAAGCTGGAATTATCCATTTTTTATCTGCCAGTTGAACTCCGGATAAAACACACCCAGTTATAAACGCTGCATTTGCAATACTCCACGAAAGGTTTTGCCAGTAACCCCACTCTTCAAATAAAGTTC
This sequence comes from Chitinophagaceae bacterium, assembly GCA_023251195.1. Taxonomy (GTDB): domain Bacteria; phylum Bacteroidota; class Bacteroidia; order Chitinophagales; family UBA10324; genus UBA10324. The sequence continues at coordinate 7,792 of JAHEZG010000077.1, forward strand.
CCAATCCGCCTGCTGTAAAAAAACAAAAAAAGCAAATGATGTTTATGTAGGTAGTGTGGCTGTGTTGTCTGTTGGTTTGTGGTTCGGTCGAATTCATTTAGAATTATTTTTAATTCGAAAAATTAATGCCGAATAATTTTCTCAAAATGAATTTCGCCTTTCTCATTTCTGATTTCAAGAATGGCAATTCCACTCCATTTATTTTTCATTTTAAATTCTGAAGAAGTTGCAGCATTGAGAAAAAAATGCTCTAACTCTTTACCTAACAAATCATAAATCACCATTTCATTTCCTAAAGGAAAATTATTGAAATGAAAATTTAAGCTCTCTGAAAAAGGATTCGGAGAAATTTTAAAAGAATTTTTTGCAGAAATATTTATTGAATTAGAAATTCCACAAGGCGCCCCTCCAAGATTTGAATAATCAAATACAACTGAACTGCATAGTGAATCGAAATGAAACAGATCGCCCGTATCAATTAAAGTTACTCCATTTTCCCAAACCATTGTATCAATGAAAGGAAATGAAACCGGCGAACTTGCATTGTAATGAAGTAATGCGCCGCTTTTCAGGTAAAAGCTATAACTGCCATAGGGAGTTGCTCCTATAGAATCACTGAAAATTACTGTTGAATTATTTTCGAGATAAAATTTATTGAATCCTGTTGAGTTTCCGAAAACTGTTAAAGTTCTTCCCGGACAAATCAGGAATTGATGATTTGGTAAAAACGAATTGTTGATGCTCGAGTCGCTTGAAATTACATCCACATTTGCCGGAATTAAATAAGTGCATTGTGCTTCTGAATTAAAATTTATTAAAAGTAAAAATGTAAAAAGCGGGAGTGTTTTGTAAATACTATTCATCGTTTGAATTTTTTGTGAATTAAATGTAACCACTGTAAATAAAAGCAAAACATATCTTGCACCCAATGAATGAAATAAAAATTCCATCAAGATTAAAGAAAGGAGACAAGATTGCCTTGGTTGCAACAGCTAGAAAAATTTCGCCGGAAGAAATTCAATTTGCAATAGACACAATAAAAGGTTGGGGACTGGAAGTTGTTTTAGGAAGCACAATCGGAAAGGAAGCATTTCAATTTGCAGGAACTGATGAAGAGCGTCTTGCTGATTTTCAAACTCAATTGGATAATGATTCGGTGAAAGCAATTATCTGCGCGCGTGGTGGTTATGGAACAGTTCGTTTTGTTGATGAAATTGATTTCAGAAAATTTTCGAAAAAACCAAAATGGATTTGTGGTTACAGCGATATCACGGTTCTTCATTCGCACTTGCTGAGTGTTTATCAAATTGCTTCGGTGCATTCTACGATGCCACTAAGTTTTAAAGAAAACACAGAAGACTCATTGGAGAGTTTGCGTGATTTACTTTTTGGAGAAAATGTTTCATACAAATTCAGTTACCATCCGTTGAATAAATTCGGGAAGGAAGAAGGAATTTTATGTGGCGGCAATCTTTCGCTGTTGCAAAACCTTTCGGGGACTGACTCTGATATTGATACGGACGATAAAATTTTATTTATTGAAGATGTGGATGAATACCTCTATCATTTCGATCGTATGATGCAATGGTTGAAGCGCAGTGGTAAGCTGGAAAATCTGGCCGGGCTTGTGGTGGGTCATTTAACTAAAATGAAAAATCTGGATGAATCAAAACCATTTGGAAAAACTGCTGAAGAAATTATTATGGAAGCAGTGAGTGAATATGAATATCCTGTTTGCTTTGGTTTTCCTGCCGGTCACGAAAATGATAATCGTGCAATGATTATAGGTGGAGAATATTTACTCGATGTGAACGAACAAAACACGCTATTGAAAATGTTATAAAATTATTATTCAGGAATTTAATGCAGCGCATTCAATCGTTCCATCGTCAACCATGAAAAAGAATTTATGAAAAGGTTTAGTGTAACAGCACTTTTGATTTTGTTTTCATTTCTTTTTTTTTCTGTTTCCTGCAAAAAGCGAAATCAGAAAATGGAAACACTCAAGGAACTTTATAAAATTTTTTCCAACGGAGAAATTGACGAATGTTCGCTGAACGGAAAAACTGTTTTTACCTGTGGATTGAATGCCTTTGATGCAGGTTCAACCATTTATGATTTGAATGGAAATATTATTGGCAATTGCGATTATGCGTGGGGTGATGTGGATGCAGTTTGCAATCAGATGTCATCCTGCAAAACTGTATATTGTGTGAAAGATAATATCTGGGGAAAATCATCTGTGAATAAATATCACTTGAAATAGCTGCTGCGGTTTCAATCACTTAAATATCACATACCCGAGCACGAGCCAAATCAATCCTTTCACTAAAAAGAATAGAAAACCGATTACTCCAACGCGCTTAAACCAAAAAATTATCGTCTGCTTGTTTTTGGCAACCCACTTTTTCATGGCGCAATAATATATTCTGTGAATCAATAAAAATGCAGATGAGGGAAATTATTTTCCTTTTCCCTGCCAAATGGTTTTGACAGTATAAAGCATAATTTTTACATCCAGCATGAGCGACATGTTTTCGATGTAGAGCAAATCAAACTTCATACGCAAAATCATTTCATCTACAGTAGAAGCGTAACCAAATTTTACCATTCCATAAGAAGTAATACCTGGTTTTGCCCGCTGTATGTTCACATAATCAGGAGTGAGTTGTACCAATTGGTCAATAAAAAATTGTCGCTCAGGTCGCGGGCCTACCAAACTCATTTCACCTTTCAGCACATTAAAAAATTGTGGTAGTTCATCTAATCTCCACTTGCGCATCACCTTTCCGAAAGATGTTATCCGCTCATCATCATTATTGGAAAGTGCAGGGCCATTTATTTCTGCATCTTCCTTCATTGAACGGAATTTATAAATGGTGAATGGTTTTCCGTGTAATCCAATTCGCTGCTGCTGATAAAATATTTTTCCGGGAGATGAAAATTTAATTCTGATGATGCAAAAAAGATAAACCGGAGAAAGCAAAATCATTACAATAACCGAAACTAAAATATCAGTGAGTCGCTTAAAATTATATTGCCATTGCGACATCAACTCCGGATAAATTTCAATAAATGCCGCCCCCAATAAATGGTTCATCCGTGCCGAGCCACTGAGTATATCAAATGTGTCGGGAATGAGTTTGATAATCACATTTCGGTTCACTAACAAATTGATAATATTATTCAGTCTTGGGTGTTCTGATGTTTCAATGGCAATAACCACTTCTTCCACATCAAACTTCTGAATCAGGTTTTGTAAATCCGAAAGTTTTCCAAGGCATGTTAAATGCGCCACCAGCCCATTGGTGGAATTTCCGTTTGTATCAACAAATCCAACCACATTGTATCCCTGATAATTATTTTTTGTTATCTCTTTATAAATTTCAATGGCTCTGGTATTTCCTCCAATGATTAAGGTATTAAATCCAACTTTTTTATCAGTAAGTTTTCGCTTGGCACTGTTTAATATAACTGAACGAAAAATACCGGTTAATAAAAACTGTGTGAACAATAAAAAGCCAACTGAAATATAATAATCGCGATAGTTAACAATACGATCATCAAGCATTACTGTGAAAAACAAAATAATAACACCGAATGCAATGACTAAAAATGTTTTTGCCAGCTCATTGATTCGCGACTTGCGATAAATGTTTGTATAAAACCCAAGCATCCAGAACAACAGCACCCAGCACATTGGAATAATTATGATTCCGGAAAAGAACCGTTGATCCGATATCAGCGATTCAATATTATCAAGTGAAAAATCTTCGATGTAAATTTTGCGGAAAACGAAAAACAACATCCAACCGATTAGCGTGCTGAAAATATCAGCTATCACATATTTAAAAATACCGGAGCGGATATATGGTTTCAATGAAGTGTCAGTAATTTAATGTTATCAAAATATATTTCACTTGTTGTAACAGTGGTGTCTTTTACCGCCTTGATTAATATATTATAATCATCCGGAATGATTGATTGCAAAATTTCTGTCAGGTTTAAATAAATTTTACTCCACTCCTGCTTGGGTGTAATATTCCAGTTGTAAAATTTTAAGGTACTGCCATTGGTAGTTGCGAGCAATCCGATTTCGAATTTTTGATTGCACTTGTAATTCAATTCAAGGTATACAGGTGATCCGTCATTTGTAAATGAATAGGTATCTGACGACTGGCATTCAGCTCCGGCAGTTCCTTCATCCAATTTTAAATAACCGCTCCACGATCCTTCAAATACATTTCCGTTGCTGATTCGAACAAGCGTGGTATCGCCACCTACTTTATTAAAATAATTGGTCGCTTCAAAATCTTCATTCATCCTGAACCAGCAACCGGTTTTATATTTAAATACCGGCTTTATGTGAATGTTTGCCTTCGCTTCCAGATTAATTAAAAAAGTATCCGGATAAAAAAACGGATAAACAATTCTTGTTCCAGCCACCCCATTTTGCATAATACCTGCCGCCACCACTATTTCCTGCATTCCTGTTTCAAGCATCGGAAATTTTTCAGGAATTTCATACACACCCTG
>JAHEZG010000396.1 GCA_023251195.1 Chitinophagaceae bacterium
GCTTGCCTATGGCCTTGATGAACTCGCATCAATATTTTATGTGCTTCTTCTTTATTTAGTGAAATCATTTTATCCGTACTCGTTGTCTTATGATTATACCTACAACGCAATTCCATATTCGAACTTTTCGCAACCACAGGTTGGGATTTCCCTTCTATTGTTTTCTGCAATGAGTATATGGATTGTTATTTCCATTTTCAAAAAACAATATCATGCATTGTTATTATTGATATGGTTGCTGCCAATAATTTTAGTTTCAAATTTATTTTTCAATGTGGGCGCACCATTCGCTGACCGGTTTTTATTTCTTCCTTCCATTGGAATTTGCGTGATCATGGTTGGAACACTATATCTATTTTATAAAATTCAGAAAGACGAAACAAAAAGAAAGCAAACCATTTTCATTGTTGTTTTAATCATCACAGGTTTCTATTCATTCAAAACTTTCAACCGGAACTTTGATTGGAAAAGCAACAAAACAATTTTTGCTGCCGATGAACACAAGGTTCCGAACAGCGTGAAAGCAACTCTGAATTATGGTTCCATTCTGATGACCGAAGCCGATACTTCAAAAGACGAAACCATCAAAAAAGAAAAACTCGACAGCGCATTTCATTTATTCAAAAGAGGTATTGCTGTTTATGCAACTGCTGATTTATACAATCACCTCGGTGCGTATTACAATCTTAAAAATCAAACCGACAGTTCAGAATATTATTACTGGAAATCGCTCGCAGTGAAAGCTGATTTCATCATGGCAAAAAATAATTTGCTCGGAGTGTTACAGAAGAAGGGAGGGAAATTGCACACCGAAAAGAAAGAAGATTCTGCTCTGATAGTTTTCAGAAAACAATTAGAACTCGATTCAACTTATGCTGATGCTTACAATAATATCGGTACTGTTTATTTCGCGTTGCAAAAATTTGATTCAGCAGAATTTTATTTCAATAAAACATTATCACTTCAACCAACACATCAGTTAGCATCCAGCAATCTCGCAAACACTTATCTCAATGAAGGCAATCATTTCTTCCAATTTAATAATTATGATGCTGCTTTAGAATATTACATCAAGGCAATAAAATTCAAACCCGATTATGTGGAAGCTTATGCAAATGCAGGAGTGATTGACATGCAGAAGAAAAATTATGCTGAAGCGAAAAAGTATTTTGAAACAGCGCTTAAATACAATCCGCAACATGAGTTTTCAAGAACGAGACTTACGGAGTGCGAAAATCTTTTGAAGAAGTGATTCTATCAGTTTCATTCAGAAACTTTCTCAACTTTCCAACATTCTAAACTTTCGTCCAAACACTTTTTCCACCTAATATTGCATCCTCAAAATTTTCATTTCAAATGATAGAATCACCAGCAAAACCAAAAGCGAAATCAAAAACCGTAAATCATAATTTTTTAAAAGCACTAAAACTGAAACAACTAAGTTCCGGCGCAAGCACCGGCGTTGATTGGCTCAAGACAAACGGCGAAGTGTTACACTCCTATTCTCCGGTTGATTCGCAACTGATTGGTTCTGTAAAACAGGCAACCAAAGCCGACCTCAATAAAATTTTAACAACAGCAGAAAACGCATTCAAACAATGGCGATTAATTCCTGCTCCCAAGCGCGGCGAAATCGTTCGCCAGATGGGAAACGAACTGCGCAACTACAAAGAACCACTCGGACAATTGGTTTCTTACGAGATGGGAAAAAGTTTGCAGGAAGGTCTCGGTGAAGTGCAGGAAATGATTGACATCTGCGATTTCGCAGTCGGACTTTCGCGCCAGTTATATGGGTTGACAATGCACAGCGAGCGCCCCAATCACCGCATGTACGAGCAGTATCATCCGCTTGGTGTAGTTGGAGTTGTCAGCGCATTTAATTTTCCCGTTGCAGTGTGGAGCTGGAATGCAATGCTCGCGCTCGTGTGCGGCGATGTCGTGTTATGGAAACCATCTTCCAAAACTCCCATCTGCGCAGTAGCAGTTCATCAGTTAATGGAAAAAATTTTGCGCGACAATAAAATTCCCGAAGGAGTTCTTTCATTAATCATCGGAAGCGGAAAAGAAATCGGCGACGAAATTTTAAAAGACCCCCGCCTTCCGCTGCTAAGTGTAACAGGTTCCACCCGCGTAGGTCGCCATGTTGCAAAAATTGTCGGAGAGCGTTTCGGAAAAACCATTCTCGAACTCGGCGGCAACAATGCAATCATCATTTCCGAAAATGCAAACCTCGATTTAGCCATTCGCGCCGTTGCATTCGGAGCCGTCGGCACAGCCGGTCAGCGCTGTACCTCGACACGCCGCTTAATCATTCACGAAAAAAATTATAATAAAGTGAAAGAGCGGCTAATGAAAGTTTATTCGCAACTCACCATTGGCGACCCGCTCGATACAAATAATCATGTCGGTCCGCTCATTGACAAAGATGCAGTGCGACAATTCTCTGAAGCTATTCAAATAGCGCAAGCGCAAGGAGGTAAAATAATTTTTGGTGGTGAGGTGATGAAAGGAAAAAGATACGAAAGTGGTTGCTATGTGCAGCCATGCATGATTGAGGTGAAAGGAAATTTACAGATTGTGAAAGAAGAAACTTTTGCTCCTATTCTTTATCTGATGAAGTATAAAAATTTAGATGAAGCCATACTGTTACAGAATGATGTTCCACAAGGATTGTCTTCAGCCATCTTCACCGAAAATATTTTAGAAGCCGAAAAATACCTCTCCACCGCCGGCAGCGATTGCGGCATTGCCAATGTAAACATCGGAACCAGCGGAGCCGAAATCGGTGGCGCATTCGGTGGCGAAAAAGAAACCGGTGGCGGTCGCGAAAGCGGCAGCGACAGTTGGAAACTCTACATGCGCCGTCAAACCAACACCATCAACTACGGCAACTCACTCCCCCTCGCGCAGGGAATTAAGTTTGATGTGTAACAGTTTTTTTGTTGTGAATGTTTTGAAAGTTCAGAAAGGTTTTATGAATAAATATTTTCTCCTCCTAAGTTTTCTATTAATAAATCTTTCCTCCCAAGCCCAATCAAAACTGAGTGAAGGCATCTGGAATTGCAGTTTGCAACTCACACAAACCGCCAACATGCCTTTCACATTACAAGTATT
>JAHEZG010000397.1 GCA_023251195.1 Chitinophagaceae bacterium
GTGATGAACCGGTTAAATAAGTACGAAAGGATTTTTTTCACTCGCGCAAATTTATCCCTACTTGATTTTATTCGTGTGTGCGAGACAGGTGTTCTGTGTTAAATAATTGTTAAGAGTGTTAAGGATTTGTTATCAAACTTTAATTTTCTTTGAAATGCAGCATTTCCCCCATTTCCAAAGTCTTATAATCATGAAAACAATTCTACAAAAAATCACTCTCCTGATTTTTACTTTAATATGCGCTTGCGCTGTAACACTTGCGCAAATTCCAAACAACGATTTTGAACTTTGGAATAACATGGGGCTTGGCGGCGAAACTCCTGATCAATGGTTCACCTCAAATGGCGACCTTGTGCCATCCAATGTCTTTAAAGATTCGATCACGAATTATTCTGGAAACTATTCGGTAGTACTCACGAATGTGATTGGCATTCCCGGAACAATCGGAATTAATTTCCCGATCACCAATCATCCTTTGCAATTGAAAGGATTTTTCAAAAGTGATTTTCAAAGTGCAGATTCTGCATTGATAAAAATTACATTGTTCAACAACACGCAGGCAGTTGACAGTGGCGAATATTTTATCACAAGTTCTCTTGCCAACTGGACAAGTATTGCGGTCACAATTTCAAACACGACTGCAACAGTCAATTCTGCAACTATAAATATTACTGCATGCAATCAGCAACAGAATAAATGTTGGGTTGATTTGTTATCGCTTGAAGAACCGAACGGAGTTACGACTGTTACTGATGATTTTATTTCGCTGTTTCCAAATCCTGTTTTTAGCCAATTGACAGTACGCAGTTTACAGTCGACAGTTGGGGCAATCACTATTTCTGATGTGTTTGGAGAAATAATTTATCAGGAAACTGTCAATCAAAAATCATCAGTTATAAATCTTCAATCTTTTTCCCCCGGAATTTATTTTCTGGAAATGGAAAGTGATGGAAAGTTTTACAGAAAAAGTTTTATACTGGCAGATACTCGTTGACCAGAATTAATATTTAAAAAAGCACATTAAAGAGCACACTGAACCTAAAGTGTTACTCTGTAATTTCATAAAATAAATTTTACAAAACATAATCACTCAGATATTCAAACTTCGAAGTCAGTTGACCATTTTTTGCAATGGTAGCGCGTTCAATAATATTGCTCTCTTGTTCAATTAATTCTTCCATCACATATTCAATCAGTTTGTCGCCGAATTCTGATGATGATTCGCGAGGTAATTCGTTCGGAAGATTACTTACCGCCATTACATCTACTCCCTGTGGTTGGTATGGAGTTTCTTCTGTTTCGGTATTCGGATTGTAACCAAAAACAGGATTTGGAATACTTGTGTCACGAATAGTTGATGGCACTGAACCATTTACATCGCATGTAATATCAGCAATCACTTTTATTTTAAAATCAGGTGAGCGCATATCTGCTTTTGTAAAAAACTGCGGAGCTTTCGGACTCCAGTAAATCGCATTAATAAATAAGTTAGTGACTTTAGCAAACGGTAAAAATGCTGATTCATATTGATCGGGATGCAAATGAAAATCTTCGCGGTTAAAAGTTTTTCCATCCTTGCGCTCATACAATTGCGATGTGTTCAACACTACGAAAACTGGTTCATCAAAAGTTTTTGTTAAATAATTCTGAACACTTACAATTCTGATATTTAATTTCTCTAAAATTTCAAATACACCTCTTGCCACTCTACCTGTTCCGGTAACCGCAATTTTTATGGGCGGAATTTTAATGTGTTTGTATTGCTCCAACATCTCATCATAATCAGCACATTGATATGCAGGTTTCAAATCAAAAAGTTTGTAACGGTTTCCATAAGTTAAAAACCCATTGTGGGTGCCGACTATACCGGCAAAAAATCCGAAGCCAAGAATTCGTTCACCGTTTTCCCAAACAAGACATTCATAATCTATCAACTGAATTTTTTTCTTCAGAATGTTTTTTAATAATTCCTGATTGTGTGGTTGTTTTTTTATAGTGTGCGAAAAGAATAAATATTTTTTTCCGGGAATCAAATGCTCCTTCGGAACTTCTTTAATTCCCATCAGCACATCGGCATCTGAAATATCTTCCTGCAAAACAATTCCTTCATTGGAATATTCTTCATCTTTAAAACAACGAAACGATGATGGCTGAACTACAATTTGCAATTCAGGGTATTTATTCATGAGCCAAACACATTGCTCGGGTGAAAATGCAACTCGTGTATCAACCGGAATTTTTCCTTCTCTTATCAATGCAATTTTCATCAAACTATTATTTTTTCGAATCCGATTTTTATTCGGAAGTGGCGCAAATGTAATCGGCAAATATTTTTTTTAGCAAGAAGCATGAACTTATTACACCTATTTTTGCTTTCATTAAATTACTTGGGGCTGACAGGAATTGACAGCATCGTTCTTTGTATGTAAGCATGTAGAGCATTGTGGGGCAAGCTCTTTAATATCTATCCTTCAACGCCATAATTGGCAACACTTCTTACAGAATGGCTGCTTAATCGCAGAGCGATTTAGTGCCTTCAGTTCCTTGCAGATTTTACCTGAGAAGCTGCATTACGAACTTCGAAAAATCAGGTTGGTTTAACTTTTATCTTTTTGAGTTAGGCGAGATACAATGAAAGATAAGATTGAAGTTTGGTTGTTCTGTACCTGCTTCCTTCCGAAAACCAAACAGAAATACACATGTAGAAATCATATAATGGCATTGTCTGGACCAGGGTTCGAATCCCTGCAGCTCCACCCTTTATAATTATTTTTTTGTTTAATTATTATAGCTAACAAATTTTCAATGCCAGAAAATAATAATTGTTGGCTGCGCCAATTACTTCATACTTGAAATAATAAGAATCAATAAAATTGGTGAAAGCAAGAAATTCGTGTGTTGGCACTGCAAACTGATCGAAAAAAATAACATCTCCTTTTTTTAAGTGCGGTGCAAATGAAGTTAAAACATACAGCGTGCTGGTATATAAATCTGCATCCATCATTAGTACATTTTTTTTTGTTGAATCTAAATTTTTTAAGAAATCAGGCAGCGTTTCCTGAAACAATCCTCTTAAAAATTCAGCGCGATTGTCATTCACAACCGGCAATTTT
>JAHEZG010000078.1 GCA_023251195.1 Chitinophagaceae bacterium
TCCTTACAGCGTTCATGTTGTTCGCGAAAACAATGCCTGTGATTGCGATGGCCGAAACAAAACACATTTTAAGAATTTCAGGTGATGCACAGAAAAAAGCTGCTGCAGCACATTCACATAGTCATGAAGATTTACCTGGATCAATTCAAGTTCATTAACCATGAGAAATAAATTTTTAGTAGGTTTATACAGCGACGAAGACAAGATGATAGATGGCGTACGAAAAATGCGTGAGAATCATCTGGAAGTTTACGATGTAGTTTCTCCATTCGCCGTTCACGGATTAGATGACGCTTTAGGTTTGAATGAATCAAGACTGCACATCACAGGATTTATTTATGGAGCAACGGGATTGACTATCGCACTGACTTTCATGTCATGGGTGTTCACTTCCGACTGGCCATTAAACTTTGGAGGAAAACCTCACTTTTCTTTTCCTGCTTTTGTTCCAATCCTTTTTGAATTTACTGTGTTAAGTGCTTCTATCGGAATGACTTTAACATTTTTACTTCGCTCAGGATTGTATCCGGGAAGAATTCGTGAAAAATTAGATGAGCGTACTACTGATGATAAATTTGCTGTGGTTTTCAGAATAAATAAAAAAACTACTGCTGAAGAAATAGGCAAGATGAAAGAAATGCTGCAATCATCAGGAGCAGAAGAAATAAAGGAGAGAGATTTAAAAAGACATTATTAATTGATTTCGAAAAAAGAATCATGATAAAGAGGTCATCCATAGTTACCGCCGGTTTAGTACTGTTTGTTTGGTTGTTGCAAAGTGCCTGCAGCAATGAACCACGCAGAACTCCCGGTCGTGAGTACATGCCTGATATGGCGCATCCTGTAGCTTACGAAACATATTTAGGCAATGAAATTTTTCCTGATAGTATGAATGCACAAAAACCTGTGTTGGGAACTATTCCGATTTATCAGGGAATTGTTGGAAATGAAAATGCATTTATGCCTTTCCATTATACCAATACACCTGAAGGTTATGAAGCAGCAGGAGTTGATGTAAAAAATCCTTTAACAATCACACCTGATGTTTTGGGTGAAGGAAAAAGATTGTTCAATATTTATTGCGCCATCTGTCATGGTGAAGATGGTAAAGCTTCAGGTCATATTGTTGTAGGTGATAATGTGACGAGCAAATTTCCACCACCACCATCTTATTTTACTGATGCGATACTGGCATTACCTGAGGGAAAAATGTATTTCTCCGTTCACTTTGGAAAAAATTTAATGGGTGCGTACAGTACTCAGTTGGATAGAATTCAAATCTGGAAAGTAATTTCATATGTAAGAAGTATGCAGGATGATTACCGTAAAACTTTAGCCGGTGCACCTGCTGTTACTGATTCAACCAAAAAAATGTAAACACTGAAAATCAAGCGCTGCAATGAACGAGACTTTTAATTTTACATCGAGACTAAAAACCATCAGCATGGTATTAATGCTGATTGGTGCTGCTGCTTTAGCGGGAGGCTTTGTTGTTTATAGTGGAGATGAAATAAACCGTGTATGGGCAAATCTCCTTTTGGATAGTGTGTTCTTTTTAGGAATAGGAATGGGCAGTGCATTTTTTATTGCCGCAGTTTACCTTGCATGGGGTGGATTTTCTGTAGTATTCAAAAGAGTACCTGAAGCAATTTCGCAATGGATGCCGGTTGCTGCTGTAATTTTATTATTAGTGTTAATTGCAGGTCATGGAAATTTATATGAGTGGACACATGCTGAGGAAGTTGAACACGATCCAATCTTAAAAGGTAAGACAGCATACCTGAATCTTCCATTCTTTTTTATTCGATTTGCATTTTTTCTTGGCGCATTGGTAACTTGTACTATTCTTCTTCGCAAAACTTCATTGAAAGAAGATACAATGATGGCCGGTGATACTACAATGTACAAACGGAGCTTAGTAATTGCATCAGTATTCATTCCATTCTTTGCTGTTTATATTTTAGTTACTGCTTGGGATTGGTTAATGTCATTGGACCCGCATTGGTACAGTACAATGTACGGATGGTATTCATTCGCTAGTTTCTGGGTAACCAGTATTGCAGTGATAACTTTGTTTACAATCTTTTTAAAGAAGAAAGGATATTTGAAAGAAGTAAATGTGAATCATTTGCATAACCTTGGAATCATGATGTTTGCATTCAGCATCTTCTGGACTTATGTAACCTTCTGTCAGTTCATGTTGATATGGTATGCAAACATTCCTGAAGAAACAATTTATTTCCAGCACAGGTATGGTCATTACAAACCATTATTCTATGGAATTTTTGTTTTGAATTTTGTTCTTCCTTTTTTATTGCTGATGTCAAGAGATGCCAAAAGAAATATGAATCGTTTAATACTGGTTGCCTGTATCATCATCATTGGACACTTTACTGATTTTTATTTAATGATTATGCCCGCAACTGTTGGAGATAAAAATGGTTTTGGATTTCTTGAAATCGGATTGCCTTGCTTATACATTGGTTTATTGCTGTATGTTGTTTTTTCTTCATTGGCAAAAGCTAACCTGGTTCCGAAGAATCATCCATTCTTACAAGAGAGCATTCATAATTCCCTTTAATAACTGACTGAGAAAAAGAACTTGCAATGACAACATACTTAGTAATAGCGGCCTTACTCCTCATCGGGATGCTGGTTGTTCAGATTTCGAAAGCCAATGAATATATCAATACTCTCAGAGGTGAAGATGCTGAATTGGATACTGACAGAATCAATGGAGTGCTCTGGTTAATATTCACTATTTTATTTTTAGTTGGAATTGTATGGAGTACTTGGTATTTCAGCCCATTGTTTCTTCCTGAATCTGCATCAGAACATGGTCATTGGATTGATACCATGTTTAATATCACTTTAATTTTGACTGGAATTGTTTTTGTGTTAACACAGATTGCCTTGGGTTGGTTTGCCTGGAAGTATCATGGTAAAAAAGGAAAACTTGGTTTTTATTATCCCGAAAATAATAAACTCGAAATGATCTGGACAGTGGTTCCTGCAATAGCATTAACCATACTTGTAGTTGTTGGATTGTATTATTGGTTCAGAATTACCGGCCCTGCTTCTGCTGATGCAAGAGTAGTTGAGATAACAGGAAAGCAATTCAATTGGTTGGTTCGTTATCCTGGACCTGATGGTAAATTAGGAACGAACAATTGGAAATTGATTGACGAAACAAATGCAGTTGGAATTGATTTCAATAACAAAGATGGGTTGGATGATATCATGCCAACTGAACTTCACTTTGAAGTAAATAAACCTTACATGCTAAAGATTGGCGCCCGCGATGTTATTCATGATGTTGGTTTACCACATTTCAGAATTCACATGGATGCAATGCCCGGTCTTCCTACACACTTCAAATTCACTCCAACTATTACAACAGACGAGATGAAGAAGAAGACCAACAATCCGGACTTTGATTATGAAATGTGTTGTGATTATTTGTGTGGAAAAGGACACTCGGCAATGAAGATGATGGTCTATGTTGATACGAAGGAACAATATCAGGCATGGTTGCAAAAGCAAAAATCATTTTTTGAAACAGCAATAAAGGGAACGGATGCTGAAAAGAAAATAGTAGCATCTGTTACGGAAAAAGTTTCCACCGAAAAAGGAAGCGATCATTCAAATCATTAAAATTCAGGAGATGGACGCAAAAGATCTTCATCATGGACACAGTGAGCATCATTCAGGTGCTGTAATTACTGACCATGTACATTATCAGGATACGGAAGGAGTAATTCGATTCGAAGCTGACCATGGTCATCATGACAGTGACAGAAATAAGAAGAATTTCATTCACACCTATATTTTCAGTACTGATCATAAAATGATTGGTAAACAATTTTTGATAACCGGAATTATCTGGGCAATTATTGGTGGAGGTCTTTCGAATATTTTCAGAATGCAATTAGGCTTTCCAGATGTGCCTTTACATTTCATTGGAAATATTTTTGGAGACAAGTGGGCACCCGGCGGGAAAATGACCCCGGATTTTTATAACATGCTTATTACTATGCATGGTACTATTCTCGTTTTCTTTGTATTGACTGCAGGATTAAGCGGAACATTTGCTAATCTTTTAATACCGCTTCAGATTGGTGCACGCGATATGGCATCACCGGTTTTAAATATGCTTTCATATTGGTTCTTCTTTTTAGCAGGAGCCGTAATGTTTACTTCTTTCTTTATGCCAAGCGGAGCAGCAGGAGTTAGCTGGGTTTTTTATCCTCCATTAAGTGCCATACGAGAAGCTGCAGTTGGCTCTGAAACCGGAGCCGATTTATGGCTGGTCAGCATGGCATTATTCATAGTCTCGAGTTTGTTAGGCGGATTAAATTATATCACCACCATTCTCAATCTGCGAACAAAAGGAATGTCTATGTCAAAATTGCCATTGACCATATGGGCGTTGTTAATCACTGCAATTCTTGGTTTGCTTTCGTTTCCGGTTCTTTTGGGTGCGGCTATCCTTTTGATATTTGACCGTTCAATGGGAACAAGTTTTTATCTCGATAAAATTTACATGAGCGGAATAGGAGCAATGCCTCACGAAGGTGGAAATCCGATTTTGTATCAACATTTGTTTTGGTTCTTAGGTCACCCTGAAGTTTACATTGTTATTCTTCCTGCATTCGGAATTGTATCTGAAGTGCTGGCTGTGAATTCTCGTAAACCAATTTTTGGTTATCGGGCAATGATACTTTCCATGTTAGCAATTGCTGCGTTGGCATTTTTTGTTTGGGCGCATCACATGTTTGTTACAGGATTAAATCCATTCGTTGGTTCTGTGTTTGTATTTCTTACTTTGTTAATTGCAATTCCATCAGCCATAAAAGTATTTAACTGGATTACTACAATCTGGAAAGCAAACATTCGATATACGCCGGCCATGATGTTCTCGGTTGGGTTTGTCTCACTATTTATTTCCGGTGGATTAACCGGAATCTTCCTTGGTAATTCTTCGATTGATATTCAATTGCATGATACTTACTTTATTGTTGCTCACTTCCACATTGTAATGGGTGTTGCAGCTTTTTTCGGAATGTTTGCAGGCGTGTATCACTGGTTTCCGAAAATGTATGGTAGATTCATGAATCGTACAATCGGGTTTATCCATTTCTGGGTAACCTTTGTTGGTTCCTATTGTATTTTCTGGCCAATGCATTATCAGGGGATGGCTGGTGTTCCTCGTCGTTATTATTCTCACGGAGCATTTGAATCTTTCAATAAATTCGGAGCATTAAGTGAGTTCATCACAATAGCTGCGATTGTTGTTTTCCTTGCACAATTACTTTTTGTTTTCAATTTCTTGTACAGCATGTATCGCGGTAAAAAAGTGACTGAACTCAATCCATGGAAATCTAATACCATTGAATGGACAACTCCAATTCATCCGGGACATGGAAACTGGGACGGACCATTGCCTGAAGTTCATCGCGGACCTTATGATTATGGTAAGGATGGCGAAGATTTTATTCCTCAAACGGTTCCAATGCGACCTGGTGAAACCACCCATCACGGATAATTAATTTTCATAGAAACTAAAATGCAAAAGACAGAGCGAATAGAAATTTCATCATTAATTGTTGCGAAGTTGAAAGACTACGCGCAACTGATGAAATTCCGTTTGTCTATGTTGGTCGTATTTTCATCAGGCATAGGTTACCTGATGGGTTTAACCGGCTCAATCAATTGGCAAGGTTTCATAATGATTTGTATTGGAGGAATGTTAACTTCAGGAGCATCGAATGCTTTGAATCAAGTAATTGAAAAAGATTTTGACCGCTTAATGAAGCGTACTGCAAACCGACCTTTACCTACTGAACGAATGGCAACTATTGAAGCATTATTGTTCAGTGGAATATTAGCTGTAAGCGGAATCGGAATTCTCTGGATTTATTTTAATCAGGCTGCTGCATTGTTAAGTGCCATTGCTTTACTTACTTATGCTTTCATTTATACTCCATTAAAAAGATACAGCCCCATTGCAGTTTATGTTGGAGCAATTCCCGGGGCTTTGCCTCCAATGATTGGATATGTTGCCGCTACAAATTTGTTGAATGAACAAGCCTCTCTTTTATTTCTGATTCAGTTCTTCTGGCAGTTGCCACACTTCTGGGCAATTGGTTGGGTTGGATATGAAGAATATATCCGTGCAGGTTTCAAATTACTTCCATCAATAGAAGGAAGATCAAAAGCAAGTGCCATGCAAACTGTTTTCAGTGTGTTGGTATTAATTGCAATAAGTGTGTTACCCTATTGGTTTGGATTCACCGGATTTATTTCAATGTTGATAGTAGTTCCAGCGGGATTGGTTTTCCTCTGGCAGTCAATAAAATTATATCGTCAATGCAGTATCAGTGCTGCACGGCAATTAATGTTCGGATCATTTTTTTATTTACCAATTGTACAGCTTGCGTTGTACTTCGATAAACTGTAATTATAAATGATAGCTGCAATGGCAATGACCGAAGAAAATAAAAAACAAGCAGGCGCTCAACGCTTTGGTTTGTACTTGGGTCTTGCAACCATTGCCATGCTTTTTACAGCATTGACAAGTGCTTATATTGTTCGCATGGGTGCGGGCAATTGGTTGTTTGTAAAAATGCCATTGCAATTCTGGATCAGCACTGCAACAATTATTTCAAGCAGTGTTACTTTTTATTATGCAAAAGCAGCTCATCGTTCCGGTGATGTTTCGAAATACAGAATGCTGGTATGGCTGACTTTTGTTTTAGGAATTGCATTCATCAGTTTTCAATACATGGGGTGGCTGGCGATTGCTAAAACCGGAATTTACATTGATGGAAATCCCGGTGGTTCTTTCATATATGTAATATCAATGGTGCATGTTGTTCATGTTATGCTCGGATTGGTTTTGTTATCAATCGTTGCCATTCGCACTTCAATAAATTCTTACAATCCCGACCACATTCATAAAATTGGTTTGATGGCAACTTACTGGCACTTTGTTGACTTTCTGTGGATTTATCTTTTCATTTTCTTCCAAATAAAATTCTTCTAAACATACACTCTGATGGAAGCAACTCTTACAGCACCAACCACAACAAAAAATTCCTGGAACGGAGGAGTATCACCGTTTAAGGTGAGTTGGGGTAAACTGATGATGTGGTATTTTCTGCTTGGCGATAGTTTTTCATTCGCATCATTTCTGGTAACCTACGGCGCATTGCGATTCAGTTACGATTCGTGGCCGGTGCCGAACGAAGTATTTAAATCATTCCCGTTTGTGGAGCATGCTAACTGGCCATTGATGTTTGTGAGTCTGATGACTTTCATTCTCATTATGAGTTCGGTTACCATGGTATTGGCTGTTCATTATGGCAATGCTGAAAAAAATAAAAAGAAAGTTGCCATGTGGTTGTTCTTTACCATCATTGGTGGAATTGCTTTTTTAAGTTGTCAGGCTTGGGAATGGACTCACTTGATTGGTGAAGGAATGGTGATGACCAGCAACCCGTTTGGTGCTACCGCATTCGGATGGTTGTTCTTTTGCATTACAGGCTTTCACGGCTTCCATGTATTTACCGGGGTAATAATTAACTGCATAGTTTTAAGTAATGTAACCAGTGGAGTTTACGACCGCAAAGGAACTTATGAAATGGTAGAGAAGTGCGGATTGTACTGGCACTTTGTGGATCTGGTTTGGGTGTTTGTGTTCATGGCTTTTTACCTTCTTTAATAATTAACGAATAGAAAAAATTTCAATCATGTCAGCAGAAGCGCACGGTAATATGGTAAAGTTGATCTGGAGAACTTTCTGGATCATGTTGGTTCTTACAATTGTGGAAGTTGTTGCGGCAATTTTTTATCCGCATGGAATGAACCGCATGCCTTTGAATATTTTTTTCATAGTAATGAGTTTGACTAAAGCATTTTATATAGTTGGAACTTTCATGCACCTGAAGTTTGAAGTGAAACATTTAATCATTACTATTCTGGTTCCGCTAATTTTATTGTTATACACCATTTGTATTTTCTTAGCTGAAGGCAGCAGCTGGTTGCAAATGAAAAATACCATCTGGTAGTGAAAAAAAATTCTGCGGGAATGATTGCTGCGGCAATTATTCTGCTCGCACCTTTTGGTTTCTGGATTTATTACGACATTTATAAAACGCCGATGCTCTCGCCGCGGCTGAAAGAATTTTACCAGGTTCCGTTTTTTAAATTAGCGAATCAGTTGGGCGATACTGTTACATCAGATGATTTGAAAGGATATGTGTATGTCACCGATTTTTTCTTTGCGAGTTGCCCGGGAGTTTGCCCGAAGCTGAGCACTCACCTGAGTAAAATGCAGGAAAATTTTAAAGATGAACAACGGATAAAATTTGTTTCCATCACCGTTGATCCAATGCGTGATTCGGTTGCGGCTTTGAAAACTTATTCAGAAAAATATAAAGCCGTTGATACCAAGTGGTATTTTTTAACAGGAGTGAAGGACACCATTTACAACCTTGCAGAGAAAGGTTTTAAAGTTCCTGTAGTGGAAGATGTAAACGGCGAAGAAGAATTCACACACACCGACCGCATGGTTTTGGTGGATGGAACCGGAATGATTCGCGGTTACTACAATGTGGTGGAAGACACCGCCATGGTTGACTCGCTATACAATGATATTGAGCGGCTGCTGATTGAAAAGCCGAAGTCGTAAATAAAAAACCTTTTATTGCATTATAATCTTGCCGGAGAAAACTCCAGGCAAGGGCTTAGGGTTATTATATTTGTTGGGTGATGAAAATGTGGAAGACCAACAAAGGCGGAATAAAAGGAGGGATGAACTATACGACCAGACTGAAACCGTTTGTTCCGCTGTGGCGCAATTGTTCCGTTACAAATGGAACGCATTTAATGAAGCTCGGTTGCAAACCGAGCCGAACAGGAGGCTGTGCCGTTTATACTGATACCATAACTATTAGTCAAATTAATCTGCAAAAGCGTTTGGAAAATATTGATTCAACTATACATACTGAATCAGCAAAAATTGAAATGCAGGTTTATCCGAATCCGAATGATGGAAGTTTTTATCTTGACATTTTGAATGGCGGTGAAAATGAAAACGGTACTGTTACTATTTACAACCTGATGGGTGTGGAGTTACAGAGAATTGAATTATCTTTAACAGCCGGAAATAATAACTTCAGACTCACAACAGGCAGTAGCATTTCATCAGGATTATACTTAGTTAAATTGAACAGTGGAACAGAACTGTTGCATAAAACAATAACCATTCAAAAGTAAAAGTGTGAAAAGAGTTTTGCTTATTTTACTTATTACGACTTTAAATGAGTTTGCTTTTTCACAGCAATGGTTTCCTTTGCAAGATGGGTTAAGCGGTAGCGATGCACAGAATAATAAGGTTGTTTCCATGTGTGCAGATACTATCAATCATTATTTATATGTGGGAGGTTACTTTAATCAGTGCCATTCAGATACAGGAATAATTGCAGTAAATAATTTAGCTCGATGGGATGGAAATAACTGGTCTGCAATTTCCCTTTATAGCGATACTATATTTATTGGGATAGGCTATGGAAAAACGATTACTTCAATGGTTTTGCACAATAACGAAATCTATCTCACTGTATCTAATGATGTAAGTTCAATATATGGGGTGTTTAAATTTGATGTGAACACATTTCAATCTTCGAGAATTGGATATTTTAATAACTCCTTAAACTGCTTATACTTTTACGAAGATACATTATACTTAGGGGGAGCTTTTACTCAATGGAAACAATTTACAGCAAGCAGTTGGCAAACTGGTTCCGGTGTATTAAAATGGATGGGAAGTGGAAATCAATGGCAACAAGTAGGCGGCGGTATTGCCGTAGGAGGTTTTTCAGAAGTAAACGCGTTGTGTGTACATCACAACAAACTATATGCAGCAGGCATATTTGAAACAGCAGGAGGCACTTACTGCAAAAACATCGCCTGCTGGAATGATACAAGTTGGAGTGCAGTGGGTAGTGGAATAGGGTTCTCAGGACAGTTTGATTGTATTTTACATGCACTTGTCTCATATAAGAACAAACTTTATGCAGGCGGAGATTTTTATATGTCAGATGGGTACTTTGCCAACGGATTGGGAATGTGGAACGATACAGCCTGGAGTGCTACAGGTGTAAATGCTACAGCGGTATATGCTTTAAAGGTTCACGGTAATAAACTTTATTTTGGTTCTGATGGCAGCAGTTTAGGCACATGGCTTTGGGATCGTGTAACATGCTATGATGATTCTGTTTGGCTGTCAACAGGAACAGGGCCGACTGGTGATGTTCTGGCTTTGGAGGTATTTAACAATGATTTATACGCCGGTGGTGTTTTTGAAACAATTGATTCAATAACGAATGCGGGATTTATAGCGCGATATGACCCAACAATAATTCAAGATACAACTTCTATAATTGAAGTAAAACAAAATGAAAGAGAAATAAATGTTTATCCGAACCCTGCTAATGAATATTTAACTATTCAACTATTAAATAATAGTTTACCGAATGAAATTGAAATTGCAGATGCCGTTGGAAGAGTTGTGATGAAAACAGAAAACAGAAAACTTTCAATACAAATAAATATTAAAAACTTAGCAGCCGGATTATATTTTGTGAAAGTGTATTTGCAGGATGGAGAAATACAAGTACGGAAATTTGTGAAGCAATAACTTCTCAACAACAACTATCCATATCTTGTATTACCGCCATACAGCATTATCAGAATCTGGAAGGTAGGCACAACAGTAACAGTAGATACAACTGCTGTAACCGTACACACGCCGACCACTGGTGTGCAGGTGAGCCAGCCCATAAACAACCATGCAGTGAATATGCAGGCAAGCGGTGCGAGCACTTACACCTGGAAACCGGATGTTGACCTGTTCGGGAAGAGAGATACTGTAAATAATATTCCGGTTGTAACGGGGGTTGGTGATGGCTGATATGGTGCCGTCTGATACATCAATTCCATACAACTCTGCCAGGTGCATCTGAATGTCGCTGTAGCTCATGCCGCGACCATACAAGGCGATGATTTGATTATCGATGTCGCTGCTGATGCTGCGTTGTCGCTTCTCAATAATCCGTGGCTCGAAGCTGGCGTTGCGGTCCCGGGGTGAAAAAATTTCAAAGCCCCCCAAAGGGCTTTGAATATTTTTTCTGTTGTGCCCGTTGCGTTTGTTGTTCTCAACAATCCGTGTCCGGCTCAGGTGCGTGTCTAACTCACCTTCCAGTGAAGCTTCAATTATTTTTTTTAGTAGCGGTGTGAAAACACCCTCTGCTCCAACCATGGACTTGCCTGCTTTTAGTTGCTCGGCAGCTTCTTTGGCGAATGCTTCAAAATCAAACTTGTTTTTCTCTTTTTTCATGTTCTAAACTTAGGGGTTTAGACACACTTAATTTAACAGTCTCATAAATTACAATCACCTGTTGATTTTTCAGTTTACCCGAACCCGTTGTGATCGATTTGTTATCGAGCACCATCACAACTTTATTAAAACGCTATAACGCAAAACCTACTGCCGCAAGGCAGATTCAGCAAAGGCAAACCCCGATTTTAAGGTCCGAGATGTTCCACCCGAGTTCCGACAAACCCGCGAAGACAAACCAGCCCCATCTGTATTCTTTTCCCCTAAAAAAAATAATAACCCGTTGTTCGATTTGCAATCGAGCCCCGCTGTATATGGTGAAAGAAAAATAATTTCATAAATAAAGTTTTCTTTTGCCCCGCTTAAAATCATTCATGAAAGAAAAACAACTCAACATATTTGTTGCAATAATCTCCATAGCCATTCCGCTATTGGTGTTTTCGTTATTGTATCTGAAACCACCCGATGTAAAACTTGGTTTTGATCTATCGCTGATACCGGCATTTAATGCTTCAATCAACTTTACTGTTTCGTTGTTGTTGTTGGTTGGTTATTATTTTATGAAGCAGAATAAAATTCAGTATCATAAATACACTATGATTACAGCATTCTGTTTGTCGGGTGTGTTTTTGATTTCGTATGTGGTGTATCACACACTGGCAGTTGAAACACACTTTGGCGGCGAGGGTTGGATTCGTCCGGTTTATTTTTCGTTGTTAATCACTCATATCATACTTGCAGCGGTTATTGTGCCCATGATTTTATTTACACTTACCAGGGGTTTGCAGGAAAAATTTGATCAACATCGCCGCATTGCTAAATGGACCTGGCCATTGTGGTTGTATGTATCAGTAACCGGAGTGATTGTTTATT
>JAHEZG010000079.1:0-6225 GCA_023251195.1 Chitinophagaceae bacterium
CACTGATAAAGATTCATACATCGAAGGACAGGGCTTTAGCGCCAACATACGCGGCTTTCTGGAAACAGATGATGGTTATTGGATTGCTACCATGAATGGGTTGTTCAGTTATTCAGGTGAAACGCAACAGTTCAGCAATATACAATCGCTCTGCCCCACAAGTATTGAAACCCGCAGTGGTAATTACGACCGGCTGCTAAGCCAGGGTTTTCCTTTTGGCTCGCTTGCAAGAGACCATTCAGGTAATATATGGATTGGAACCTGGTATGGTGAATTGGTGATTTATTATACAAGTCTGAAGCATTCTTATTCAATCAGACCACAGCGGCTGAAGGACAATAACGAAAACATATTCAGAAACCTTTTCTGCGACAGTAAAAACAGGATGTGGATTTCAACCTGGGCCTCCGGTATTTGTATGGTTGACTGCAATGCTTTGAGTTTTTTAACTATAAATGAGATAAAATTTGAGTATAATTTTCCTGACGAGAAAGATGCAGCGGCTCTTCCCCCGGGAATCGCTTTTGTTGTTTCTGAAGATGCTGATGGTAATATATGGGCAGGCACTGAAAATGGGTTGTGCCGATACAACGAGCAAACAAAAAAGTGGAAACGGTATAACAATATTCCCGGTAATGAAAAGAGTATTCACCACAACAACATCAGGAGTTTATGTATTGATAAGAAGGGAAACCTTTGGATAGGAACAAACGGTGGCGGGTTAAACAGGTATAACAGCGCACAAGATAATTTCACACATTTCACCAAATCAAATGGGTTGCCTGATGATCGGATCTATACTTTGGTTTGTGACAATAACGGAATGTTGTGGATGGGTACTAACTATGGTTTGTGCAGGTTCAATCCCATTGATTATTCCAGTAAGAATTTTAGTGAGAAAGACGGCATACAGAATTATGAATATAACACGGGCGCTGCCATAAAGTTGAAAGACGGCACATTGCTCATTGGCGGAATTACAGGTTACAACCTCATTGACCCCGACAAAATTGAAAACAAAAAATCAACACCACCTGTTGTAGTCATTTCTTCTTTTAAAATTTTTGACCGGGAAGTACCTGTTGGTAACGGGCATCTGAATCTGAACAATGATGAAAACCGTTTCACCTTTGAATTTGCTGCATTAAGTTTCCTCCGTAATCAAAAAAACCGTTATGCATACATGCTCGAAGGAGTTGACCCCGACTGGATTTTTACCGATACACGCAGGTATGTAAGCTATCCAATGCTACCACCGGGGCATTACACATTCAAAGTGAAAGCATGCAACAGTGATGGTGTATGGAATGAAACAGGAACGCAAATGGAAATTACAATTACTCCGCCTTGGTGGAAGCGGACATGGTTTATTCTATTATGTTTCCTTGTTACTATCGCAATCATATACTTCATCAACAGGTATGAGAAGAACCGGAAAAAGCAGTTGGAAGCAGTAAGAGCAAGAATCAGCCGCGATTTGCATGACGATATGGGCAGCACCCTGCAGAGCATTTCAGTAATGAGCGAGATTGCACGGATGAAATCACAAGCGGACAACATGCAGGAGTCACTTCCGATAATTGAAAAAATCGGAAGCGCTTCGCGTGACATGGTGGAAAAAATGAATGACATTGTTTGGGCAGTGAATCCGCAGAATGATAATTTCGAAAACATCATACTTCACATGCGTGCATTTGGCGGTGAGCTGCTGGCAGGAAAAGATATAGCCCTTCATTTCAAAACGGATAGTGGTTTAAATTACATTATGCTTTCGATGGAAAAGCGGAAATCATTTTTTCTGATTTATAAAGAAGCGCTGAACAATGCTTATAAATATTCCGGTGCAAAAAATGTGAAAGTTGAAATCTCCAAAACCAATCATACATTAAAACTAATTGTTGAAGATGATGGTGTAGGATTCAACATCAATGAAGACCATTTAAAAACCGGTGGCAACGGATTAAAAAATATGAACACAAGAGCCGCTGAACTGAACGGCAACATTTCAATCACATCAGAACCAGATCATGGAACAACAGTTATTCTCACGGTGAATCTTAAATAAAAAAATGATGACTACTCAAAGCAGGTAGTAGCTACACCAATAAGCATTTTACTTTTACACTGTCCATTTATACTATGAATATTAAAGTCGCACTTTTTGAAGATAACCCGCTGTTGCGTGACAGTCTGTTCCAGCTTATAAACGGCAGTGATGGTATGATATGCACAGGAGCATTTTCAGATTGCACAGACCTTATGCGAAAAGTTGATTCTGCTGACCCCAATGTAATACTCATGGATATTGACCTTCCCGGTGGAATGAACGGCATTGAAGCAGTAGGAAAAATCAATCAAACGCATCCCGGAATTATGATCATCATGCAAACGGTTTTTAATGACAATGAAAGAATATTTCAGTCCATTACTGCCGGTGCATCGGGTTATCTTTTAAAAAACACTTCGCCTGTTCGCATCCTTGAATCCATACGCGAAGCAGCTACAGGCGGAGCGCCAATGACTCCGAGCATTGCCTATAAAATACTCGATGTGTTCCGCGGTAAAAGGCCAGCATCAGAGGTTAAAGTACAGGCACAACTTAACGACCGTCAAAAAGAAATTCTTGAATGTATTTTTAATGGCATGAGCTATAAGTTGATTGCCGAAAAAATTTTTATCTCTGTTGACACCGTGCGCTATCATGTCAAAAACATTTATGAAATCCTGCATGTTCATTCGCGAGATGAACTGATTTCAAAAGTCAAAGGAAAATCCTTTTGAGTTTATAAGAGCTAAAAGCTATTAACTCTTCACAACTGTCATACTGAGCTTGTCGAAGTACACTCTTCACTTTTCACTATTCACTTTTAGTTTTTAACTAATAAAAAAACTACCTGTTTCAGATAGTACGAGCGACTGCTGCTGATGCTACTATTGACTCAATAATTTTCTGATTAAGAAAATAAACGGGGTAGCTGAAAACCGAACAGAGTAAGCAAAAAATTAAATTACAAAAAAATGAAAAAGCTAATTATCATTTTAGTCTTTTGCTTTTTGAATAAAAGCAATGTTGTGTTCGGTCAACAAATACTGTTGTCTGAAAATTTTGAATCAGGGGTGCTTAATCCATTAATTACTGAACATTCAAATGGTACTTACAATTCCAATCCCGGTATTCAAAGCAATACTAATTTTGGTAGTACAATGGCATATGGATTTGGCCGTTCCACTTGTCCAGCAAATTGTTTTTCCACTTATACGGATACTTTAACTATCACTTTTCCATCACCAACATTTGTTGATTCGATAAAGTGGAGTGAAATGGAATTATTGAACAATTGGGGTTCTCAGGGTACAATTTATTTGGACGGCATTTTACTTTCGGGTTCGATTATGGGTGCATTGCCAGTTAATAATCATATACCTGATAATGTTCCACGATACCAGGCATATTTGGTTGGCCAGTGTGTGACTATTATAAAATTTATAGTAGTTGATATTACTAATTTAAGCGAAATAACTATTGATGATTTGATAATTACAACGAGTAATCCGCCAATTATCGCAGCAAGTAGTGCTACCACAATTTGTCAGGGAGATTCTGTTACGCTGACTTCAAGTGCAGGCAGTTCATATGTATGGTCAAATGGAGAATCAGCACAAGCTATTAATGTTGAAACAGCGGGTAGTTATTCCGTAACCGTTTATTATGGAATCGGGTGTTTTGCAACATCAGTAGCAGAGACTGTTACTGTTAATCCTAATCCTGCAACACCGACTATTACCGCAAGCGATACAACAACTTTCTGTCAAGGCGGTTCGGTAACACTAATTGCTCCAACATCCACATCTTATTTGTGGTCAACCGGAGCAAACACACAATTTATTAATGTAGCTGCTTCGGGCATTTATTCCATTACAGTTTATAATAATTTTGGTTGTTCTTCACCTTCTTTATCAACCATGGTAACGGTAAATCCAACTTATACAAGCAATGTTTCAGCATCCATTTGTCAGGGCGATACTTATACTTTTCCCGACGGCACCACAGCTACAACCGCTACAATATACACAAGTCATTTAAGCACTATCAATTCATGCGACAGCAGTATTGTAACTACACTTACTGTAGAAGTATGTTCGGGAATAAATGAAACAATAAACAATAATTTATTTTCTGTTTACCCTAACCCAACCACCGGACAGTTTGCAATTTTAATTGCAGCAGACACCGCAGAAATAATAGTTACCAATGTGCTTGGACAACAGGTAATAAAAACACAAACAGCACAAAAGATAGCGAACTTACAACTTGACAACAACGGTGTTTACATTGTTTACTTAAAAACAAAGCAAGGAACAATAACACAAAAATTAATTGTAAACCATTAAAAGGTTTGCAAAAAAAATTCTTTTGTCTTAGCGGAATTTCATTTGCCTGTCTAAGAATTGTTTTTACTTTTAAAAAAAAAATTACAACCTAAAACAAACACATTATGCCTTTAACAATGACTCATAAAGAATGGATGGATCTTACACACTCCATGACTAAGCCCCGTAGTGCTGCTTTAAAAAAAATTGATGCTGCTGTTCAATCCAGAAATCAAAATGCAGCTTTACTCGCCTTGAAAGAATGGATTGCTGAACAAGAAAAAAAGCATGAAAACTGGCAGCAGAGTGTAAGAAATAAAAAAGGTGGTGTGGAAACATTGGCTAAACAACTGAATTATGGAATGACCTCGACTGCTAACTCAGTTAAGCAAAAATTCACCGTAGTAGATTTTAATTTAACAAAAGATCTGGAAGACGGTCTTGCAGGTGTTAAACTAACCGGTTTTACTATTCCGAAGGGGTTAAGAATGATCATTGAGATAGACTTGATTAAAGAAGACTTTGATCCGATGGTTGCGCAGTTCATGAGCGATGGAGCTGCGAAGCAGTATCATAGTTCAGTGGATACTATGGTTGCCTTTTTCAGTGAAAAACAACAATTACTTTCTGATACTTTAAAGCGGTCGGCTCAATTCGATCCAACCGCTTTTATCAGCAGATTTGAATCAGACTTCAATAAAATGATGACTGATGAGCGCAGAAAAATTAAAGATGCTGCATTAGCTGGTGGCAAACATTTGCTTAAAGTGCATGCACAAGCCAGGGCTTACGAGATAGGGATAGCAATCAGAGTTGGAACCGCCTCGGCAAGCTTAGTGGCAGCTACAGCAATTATGGCTTCCGCACCTTTCACAATGGGTTTGAGTGCTGTAGTGGGAATTTATGGAATGACAAAAACGATTATTACTTTAGGTAAGGAAGCATACCAGGGGTGGAAGGATGTTGAAGCTGTTTTAAAAGTAATAAGAGCAGACCTCGAAAAACTACGGATGCAAACAAAAAGAGGTGCAGTAGCAAGTTCGGTGGCAAATGCACTTACATCGCAGTTTATAAATGCTGACTTTTTACCCACAGTGGGTAAAATGAATACTAACTTTAAATTGGCGGAGGATAAAACCAGCCGGGTAATTAAAGGATGCCATGGCATGACGAAAGAAATACAAAAAATATTGGTGTTAGATAAGTCTTCGTTGCCCGCTGAAAAACTAAATGCAGTTGAAAAAAATCTACACAGTTTATTAGAAAAAAATCATTCGTTGATGGCAGGCACTGAAGTAACCAACGCGGAAATTGAAAAAATAAAAACAGATCTGGCAAAATTTTCAGTTAATATTGATACAGAAACACTCGATAAAGTTTTAGGATATACACTAAAAGCAATTGACACAATCACCGGACCGATTCAAGGTGGAATTGGTTCTATGGAAGAGATTATCCGCGATTCGGTACTTGCCGCCGGATTTTTAGCAATGGAATTAGGTGGTGAAAAGGTAGAAGAAAAATTGGGGCAAATGGCATGATGCAAAAAAATCAGTGATCTGTAATCTGTAATTCAAACACAGTGTAACACTGTTATAGCACCGAATCAGTAATCTGAAATTGTTTTGTTTGTGCGTGGTGCCGTTACAAAAATTGCTGTTGTGTGTTGCTGAAAGAGTTTTACATAGATGAATCATTAAACAGTAGATGAAAAAAGATTCTCTCGGAAAAAGATACAATTGAAAATTGAATATTGAAAGCCCTCCGATATATCGGAAGGCTTTTTTTTGCTGCAGAAGATTTTCTATTGAATTTATTTTAAAAGTTATTTTTATCAAAAATAATCTCTGATGA
>JAHEZG010000079.1:6235-7534 GCA_023251195.1 Chitinophagaceae bacterium
CAGCAGCAGCATTATTAACTGTTACACTTGGTTGTAAAAAAGATAAAGACAAAGATAAAATTACTGTTCGCACACACACCTTTGCCATTAACTGGTTTCGCGATGCATCTACTGCAAACCCCGAAGCATTTGTTGATTTATACAATGGCAAATCATACACGCAGGCAGGCGCAGTGCTCAAAGCTGATAGTATTGATTTTTTTATTTACGATCGCTCCGCACTCATAGTATCGAGCCAGACATTATCGGTTATTAATATGGCTTTTTATGGCGCCAATAATTATTCGGCTTACGATACTTTTAATGCTGTGGTGGGTGTGGTTTCGTTTCCGGTTTATAATTCTTCCACCATGAGCGAAGTTGCAATTACTTCAACTGAATATAACGACATTATAAATAATGAAGACATCGCAAATCTGTTTTCATCGAAGGCACTCAACGGTGGTTATACTGATATTGATATTGCTGCAACCGATTTAACTGCCACTACAAAATACTATATGTTCTATTGTGCTAAAGTAAATAAGCGCGGATTTTTCCGGGTCGTATCATCCAACTACCTGCCCGGCGGCACTATGAGTGTGGAAGTGAAAGTAGAGCGCTGACTTATCGGACAGCAATAAAATCGCCGTCTTCAATTTGCATAAAATAAAACGGAAACTCCCGTCTTATTTTTTTTATCTGATTGATAAAACAAATGGGCTGATTGTAATCTTTGTCGTGCAGGTAAGCAATGTTGCCATTGCCTGCAAATGACATAATAAATGAAGCGGGGTCAAATGGTTGCAATTCAAAATACGGGTCTGATAGTGTTTCTTTAATAACATTTCGTGTGGCTATAAATCCAACTTCAAAATCTTCGTAATAAGAATCGGCAAATTCCTGTTCGCGTAGTTTAATAAGCTCGGCAATCTTGTTTTCGTTTTTATAGGCAAACAATGAATGCAGTTCTTTATATTGCTTTAACAATGGTTGAATAATGTTGTCTTTATTCTTCTCCAGTTTTTTTGCATCCACCCATGAGAAATTATTAAACGGAAGTTTAGCTTCAAATTTTCCTTCCAGTTTAAAAAACGGAATTTTCAATTCATCAGTTGCCGACCCGACAGGAAACTCAGCCATAGCGATGGTTCTGAAATCTGCAGGGAGTTCATTACTTGTTTTTACAATCACTTCAACTTTACATTCCGAAACTTCTGAAATAAAATCAGTTCCCGGTGATGGTGAAATCAAAACAGAATAATTATTCTCACCTGAAAGAATGTAAGGATTAATTGGTACGCTAAGGTTGTATGCATA
>JAHEZG010000079.1:7544-12247 GCA_023251195.1 Chitinophagaceae bacterium
ACCCATTTACAAAACCAATAAACGAACAGTTATTGTTAGCAATGGCAAAACAGAATTGCAGTTGATTGTTATCTCTCATAATTATAATCTTGCTCTGATCGGATCAATTAAGTCTCTTGCTGCTACCCATGGATAAGTTTCTTCGTCGCTGGCACCGGGCGCTGATGAACTGCTTTCTATTCTTGTATCTCTGCTGGCACCGGCCCTGCAATAGGCGCCGGCATATAGGGTTAACCCGTCGAAGGTGGCTCCGAGTTGTAAATACATGCCTTGAGAATCAATGACAGGGCCTGTTCCGGTAACTGTTACACTTCCGCGTGCTCCTGCTCTAACACCACAATTCACAATTACAAAAGCAAAATCCCGATTAATCTGTCCGCGTATTTGAAAATCAAATTGCAATTGACCGGTTGCGGAACCGCTTGCATGACCAGAAGGTTCCGACACAGATTTTGCATAATTAAATGTTCCGCCTATAGTACCTGTAACAGTAAAAGTAATGGCTACATATTCACGAATCCGACTACCTGCCGCTCTGATGATTAAAGGCCCGATGTAAGGAATGGCAGCAATGGCTATATTGCTTAAAACAATTGTCAATTGCAAACCTATTAACGGAGTAAATCCTAACGAAAAGTTGATATAATAACCACATCGCAGGTTGGCTGTATTTTCCTGCCAGCGTGAATTAATGGAAATACTAAAGCTTGGCGGGACAGGTTGCCAGGTAACTGTTCCCTGAGATACAAAGTCAGCAATCTCCTTTACACCTTGAAGAAAATGATAAAACCTGCGCAGCATTGTAAAAAATTCAGTTATACTTCCACCCAAATTTTGCGTTTGTCCATCATCAACTCGTGTAAATACTACTGAAGCATCAGAAAATTCAATATGATTATTATCCGGATTAATTGATGTGCTTAATGTAACAGTTCCCGACCAAGAATAATCAGGATAAATTTTTACATGCATGATTCTGCTGTTACCATGGCGGTGAGCTCCAAACTGATAAATGGTTGGTGCAATTTCACTATTAAAGAATCCAAGATTACCCACATTACCACGCCATACGAGGTCGGCTATTAATTGGTTATTAGTGTTAGTGGTTGCAACAGCATGTCGAGCTATATCCCAGCAAT
The DNA here is from genome assembly GCA_023251195.1 of Chitinophagaceae bacterium. Taxonomy (GTDB): domain Bacteria; phylum Bacteroidota; class Bacteroidia; order Chitinophagales; family UBA10324; genus UBA10324. The sequence goes on from JAHEZG010000079.1 coordinate 8,684, forward strand.
GATTATTGTGAGAGCCGCAAGGTCCCACTCCGCCGGATTGCTGAAATTGCACATGAGTTTTAAAAACACTTCGACCTGCAACTAATTCAAGCACATGTTCCGTTGCGGTGTTTGAATGATAAATCCGATCACCATCGTTTACTTTATTGACAACTAACTCTGTGAAATTACAGGGTTCACTTGTTGGTGGACTGTGTGGAACCGGACAACCCACAGTGCCTGAATCGCTGCCTGCACCTGATGCGCGTTCACTTTGAAGCGCAGCCAGTTCCTGCTCCACCATATCAATAAACTCAGGGTCAGATGCAATTGTTGATAAATCAGGCGATCGCTGGTGTTCTTCACTGTATCTGGTAAGTGCCCTTCCGGCAGCAATGTCTAAATCTGCCATATTTATTTTTCTTTTTCCATTTCAAGAAGTGAGCGATTCAATAATTCTTTATGCAGATGTTTTAATTTATCGTCGGGCATTCGTTGCGGCCAGGTTAAACAATCAATTACGAATTCAGGATATTCTTTTTCATTCATGACTTGATAACTCAAACAAAAAAATAAATACTGTTCAAGTTGTGCGTTGGTTTTTAATTTCCACTTTTTATTTTCCTGTGCTTTTTTATGCAGGTATTTTTTTATTGCATCATCATCTGCGGGCAAATATTTTGGTTTTAATTTTTTAAAATGAATCAACATCTTTTCAATGAATGCTTCATATCGCGGATAATTTATTTGCTCAATCTGTTCTTTTGAAATAAACATTGTGAATGATGTTTAATGTAAATGTGGTTCGCCTGAAGCGCATTGAGCACAAGCTACTATTGTTGCCGCACCTGTTGCAGCCGCTTCCAGAAAAGCTACCTTTTGAGCTATAGCCGCTTGTGATTGTGAACCCGCCTGTTGATATGGGCCAACTATCACAGCACCACCGCCACCTGCACCACCGCCTCCGCCTCCTGCTTCGCCTATCAATACAGTCATGCATCCCAACATTATCATTCCTCCATGCGCACATGAATCACCCATCCGTGCGGCAGGTTTACCTCCAATCATTACTCCCATTGAACCAAGAATAATAGAATCAGGTGGTCCAACACATGTACACATGGAACCTAAAGTTGCTGCAGGCATTCCACCAATCAAAACAGTAGGCGCTCCGGGTGGAAGTATGGGGCCACCTACATGTGGTATAGGCGGAACACCAGGTGTTACCATCGGACACATATGAAAGTCACCGACTCTTGCTGCGGGTTTTCCCATTTTATTTTTCTTTTAAAGAGAGAGTGAAATTAGTAAATGGGTTTGATTTCGATTCTAACTTTTCCTGCAAATCCAGAAGCGTTTGCTCCCATTCTTCATTGCTGAGCGAGTTAGCTGTTGGGGTAATAATAATGTTCACACACTTAATTAAACCCTCATTAGGGTTGTTACTCATTTTTACACCACGAACCACTTCTACATTTTTCACTCTCGATGATAATTCAAATCGGAAAAATGATTTAATGTCTTCAGTTGTAATAATTCTATCCCTTGTGAGTAAGGAGTATCGGTAAGCATTCAGGGTTTCCTCGTTCGATAATTGATTGGTGCCACCTTGTGTATTTATCATGAGCACGATACTTTCTTTTTGCAGATCAGATCCGGTATATAATTCCAACTTGGTTCCGGTCCGAATATTATTAGCAGTTTCGCCATTGGTACTCCAATACTCGATATATAAAATTTCACCATCCTCCCTCGGGTTCATCATAATAAACATCGGGTCATTTAAAACCTGACTGCTGTTTTGAATCATCTTTTGTTCGAGCAACGAAATATCCTGATTGAGGGCACGAATGCTGCTGATTAAAAAATCATGACCCAAAGCAGCGAAAGCCGCGCTTTCATCGCGCAGCAATTCGAGCAGGTATTCCAGAAATTCTTTTCCGTTACGGTCATCAAACCGTTCAACTCCTCTGTTGCGCAAGGTGTAGGTGCCCGGTGTTGCATCACTTTCCTTTTGCAGCGGTGATGAATGATATTCTAAATTATTTGCTCCGGTCAATGATTTAATGCAAAAGAAATCGCCGGTCGAATCGATCAACGGAACAATGTTAATGTTGAGTGGCAATCGATAACGAAGCTGATTGAGTTTTTTATTGACAACCGGAAAACAATTGATAGAAACAAAAGTGTCTTCCAATAATGACTCATTAAAAACCGCCGGGAATTTTACTTTTAACCAAACCTGTTTTTCAGTCAGTTGTTTTAAATCTTCGGGGCTGAATGAATCTTCAAATTCTTCAGGATAAAATTTTAATGATTCGTATGGGTTGAATTTGAAATCATTTTTAAATCCGTTGAAGGAAACATATCGGTTTTTATAGATAGAAAAAATTTCCTTTTGAACTTTTTGCGCAGCCACCTGATCCGCATCTTCAACCTCTGAATTTTGTGTCTTCAAAAAATTATCAAGTCCATAGCGCATCACCATTTCATTACCATCCAATTCCCAACGGGTAGCTGATAATAATTTATACAATGAACTTTTATCAGGTTGATTTCTCCAATCGAAATAAAAAGTTAAATCATCTAACGAACTAATTTTTTCATTCAGACTTAACGCAATCCATAGTGTTGATTCATTAAGTTTATTTCCGGATCTGGATTTAAGAAAAAACTCTCGGTTGTTGTTTTCATTGTATGAAAATAAATTGGATCCCGATGCCGAGAATTTTAATGCACCATCCACAATTTTCTGATTAGTCAGCGGTACAAAAAACAAATCAATAATTGTATCTAATGGTCCGTTAAGCTTTGAGGAAATTTTCTTTTGATGAAAAAATTGAATCCCCTCATGCAACTCGCAAACCGGTTCAACCGATTTAGCATACATAATGGAGTGCGCAGGTCTTGAACCCGTATAAACTTCAGGTGTTAGTAAAGAGGATAATCGCTCTAAGGTGCGAACCTGCGACGAATTTATTTCCTGTGTTAATTTATATATTTCCGTTGCACATGATTCAATCAATAATTTCACAACCGGATCAAATGAATCAATATCTGAATCGGCATATCCCCAATAGCTTGCAGCATTTTTTATCATGCGGCTTTTTATATATTCCTTGGAGAGTGAAGTGGAAGGTTTAGTTGACATAAAAATTAATCAAATGATATGGGGCTTAAAAAAAGTGATTGCCGGAACGAAAATGGTTCGCGGGTTTCTTTAACAAATCCTTTAATTGTTATCTCCAGTTTTCTTTTAATCCGATAAGCAGTTTTCAGTTTATCAATCATTTCTTCTTGCTGAATAATTATATCTACATCTATTTCATACAAGCGTGTTTCATATTTAATAATTGTTTTTGTTAATGCTTTTGTCATTTGCGCAATCCATGTATTCTGATCGGGAATGTGTTGAAAATCCCACTCCCATATTTCGCTTCCGAATTCGGGATCGAACCTACACTCATCAAATTTTGTAGTGAGAATGATGAAAATATTCTGTGCAATTGATCGGTAAAAGTTACAGACTTTTATATCCTTCTTTTTGGTGATTGCATTAAAATCAATTGGTAAAGAATAGTATTG
>JAHEZG010000080.1 GCA_023251195.1 Chitinophagaceae bacterium
GAGAATAACAATTGAACACAAACACAAAAAATTAAAACATTGTGAATATGGAAAACACCCGGATTGGTTTTTGAAAATTGAAAGTCTATTGCATAGGTTAATGATTGTAGTGGACGGTACAATTCAATATTTTTATCGAGCAACCATGCATCAGAAAAAAATATTTTATGTAAATCAAAATTTAAAAGAGGAGCTGCCTGATCAATTAAAATGATGCAATCGTCGTTATAAGAAAGATTAAATGAAAAAGTTTGCGCATATAAAATAAGTGGAACGACAATCAGAATAAATCGATAAAAAACACTCTGACTAAAATAATTAAGGAATGAATTATTTGTACTTAAGTCATTCTTTGTGATTTTTTGTTTTTTATCAAACGCCATAATTTTTTTTATTTTTCACATTGGCATATTATTTTTTGAATGTCGGCTTTTTTTTATTGTGATTCTTCTTAGTCTCCCCGAATTTGAAGGTATAACCAATGTGCGCATAAATTATATCGGTATAAGAATTATATGGAGTTGAAGAAGCATTTGACAAATCAACATTATCCGGATTATTGGGGTCGAAGGTTCCGGTGCCTGCCCAGTTTACAGTCCAATCTTTTATCTGGTCTTTGTTAAAGTAGGTGGCTCTACCTCCCCACATGTAGTCAACACCCAATTCAATACAACCTCTGCCTGCATCAATTAATATTCCCGCACCACCACCGTATGCATAAGTTAAATCGTCAATAGCCTTTGCTGAATTAATAATGTTGTTGTCCTGATCGGCAGTGAAATATTTTTTTTCGGTTTCGTCGGTTACGGTTGTCCGCGTGGAGAGATAATTTAATCCGCCGCTAACCTGAACAAATGGTTTTACATACGCAGTGGGGAAAACAAACCGTGTTTTAAAAATCCAGTTCGATAATCCGTTGGTTGTTTCTACTCCTAATTTTACAGGTATAGAACTGATAACAGTAGTTCCAGCCATCACCTGTAAATCATTTTCGATTATTTGTTTTTTTGTTCCCATCAGATTATAGTTGTATCCGATGCCGAGGTACAATGGAAAATCAGGATTTACTTTGAAAAGCAAATCCAAACCAAGCCCCAAATGAAAATCATCGGTGTTATCGGCAAACGATGCCTGCGGTATTCCACCTAATAATGAAATATTGAAGTAGTGTTGTGCGTTCGAATTAACTGATACAATTATGAAGGCGAGCAGTAGTAAACTTTTTTTCATGACTATTTTTTTTGCGCATTAATCGCAAATCATGCCAAAGGAAAATGATTCGGGAAACAATGCGGAATAAAAATGAAACTACATTTTGATAAACGATTTCCGTTCAATCATTCCGGAAACTATCAATTCAATTATGTACTGACCGGAATAAAAATTTTCAATGTCAATATTCAGTTCTTTATCGCTCACTTCTTTTTTCAAAATAATTCTTCCAACCACATTAGTAATTATTATTTCAGAAATATTCTGGTTTGAAGAAACTGTTAAGTAATCATTTGCCGGATTAGGGAAAACAGAAAATTGCAAGTCATTAATATTTATTACATTATTTAAACCTGAAACAAAAACATAATCGCCAATCCAATTCACCTGAACTTCATTGCCAGTACTTGTAATAATTTTTGCATCAGTAATTGTAAAATTTTCTAAAGCAGTAACAACACCAGACGGAATTAAGAAATCAAATTCAGCTACCGCACCTTGCCCGTTTAATCCCAATTGATTTTCGCGTACAAAAACTAAATTGATTTTTCCGTTGCCTGATTTTTTCCAATTGATAAAACCAGTGTTGTTATTCAGCCATCCATTTCCAATTGCATTCAATGAAGCATTATCAATTATGGCATTGTTAAAAGTGAGTTCAACAGCAACACCATAAATATCAGCCAGATTATTTCCGCCATCAGTTAAACTGATTGTGCCATGCAATAAATTTCCGGCAGCAACTGTGTCTTCAATAAATTGAACAGTGAGGTCTGGCAAACTTCTGTCGTTAATATGATTGGGCTCTTCAAATTTCAAATGTGTTAATCCATTATTAATTGTTACTGCATCTAAATCTGTTGTATCAACTATTCCATCACCATTGCAATCAGCATGTTTGTGATTAATTCCTGACAGAAAATAATTAGTCCAATCAGCACAATACTGACCAACCCAATTAGTAGTAGCTGCAGTTCGTGATGCACCTGTTTCACCATACGCCAAACCAATTGATAACACATCATATGGATTAACAACTAAATCATCATTGGCATCACCGGGCCAAACAGTATCAGACGGACAGGTATTTACATATAACTGGTAAGTGTAAGATTGAATTCCAAGGTAGGGGCAATTGTCATCCAACACAGTTAAAGTAATTAAGTATGGATTGGATGAAACATCTGCAATGGATGGCGTCCAGTAAAAAGTAGCAACAGGATTCAATCCGCCCGAAACAGAAATGGATGCACTGCTTATTAAAGAATCATAAGAAACAGATAATTGCTGTGCAACATCTGCATCAGAACTATTAGCTGAAAAAGATATAGTTTGATTCGCACAAATGTTTGAAATGAAATTTGATGTTCCATTTATTCCTGTGAGTTGAGGTAAATTATTTGCTCCATTTATAACCATGCATTGAATATCGCGCATTACATATCCGATTAAACTTCCATTCCTGTATTCTGAAACTTTTACAGCCATAACAAAAACCTGCAATTGATCTGGTGTGGCTGTAATAACACCTGAATTATTATTTATTGAAATTGCAGTTGAAGATGAAAACGGATTTAAGTAAGAAAAAGGAACATTATAAATAACAGGAATTGTACTCATATCCAAAGCAGTTTGAAATTCAAAAGTTAGTGAGTCACCATCATTTTCTGTTGCTGAATAATTTAACGACACCGGTTGGTTCGCATACAAAATCATTACCGCATCGTTATTAAATTGAGGTGAGTTATTTATAACAAGATTGGTATTATCGAGCAAGGCTTCTACCCGAAATCCTGTTGATGAAGGGGTCATCAAAGTTGATATAGAACCATTGCGGCAACAATCTTCATACGACATTTTCCAACTATCACTTGATGGAAGAGTAACTGTATCTTTGTATGAATATAATTTATAGGAAGGTAATGATCCCCCATTGCAACTTGATTGATTTGCACTTGAAGCACAAATCAGATTTAATTGCTGTGGAATTCCAATGAGATTTACAGTTGTATTAAAAGTAAAAAAGGTACTTAGTGATGCTATTTCAATATTGGCATTATTAGAAGGAATTATCCCCTGGCAATCCGCTATCAGTTCAAGCGTGATTTCATAATCATTTCCAGTAATCCATTTGTATGTTATGCTGCCTCCGGCTATATGTGAGGCACTAACATTTATTGAAATTAGACAAAGTGCAACAAGTAAAAATTTTTTCATGGTTACTTTTTTTTGAAGTTTAAAATTCCGACGATGAATATAGCAATACTCCTATATCACATGCCCCTTATTTTTATTCTGTTTCTTACGCGGTATAAAAAGTCCTTTTATTTTTACCAAACAAATAAACACAAATATGGGAATGATGAAAGAATTTAAGGAGTTCGCCATGCGCGGAAGCCTTGTTGACACTGCAGTAGCTTTTGTAATGGGTGCTGCATTTGGTAAAATAGTATCAGCGTTTGTTGATGGAATGGTAATGCCTGTGGTTGGGATGATTGCAAGTGGTCAGGATTTCTCTCAGCTCAGGTTTGTATTGAAAGAAGCCGTGGGCGATAAACCGGAAGTTGCCATTATGTATGGTTCATTTCTTACTGTGGTACTCGACTTTATCATTGTTGCATTTGCAGTGTTCATGGTCATTAAAGCATTAAATGCTTCAAAGAAAAAGGAAGCAGATGCACCAGCACCACCACCAGCACCAAGCAATGAAGAGAAGTTATTAATGGAAATACGCGATGCATTGAAAAAATAATTAACTAAAAAAAAATCCCGGATTTTTATTTCATAAACATCCGGGATTTTTTTATTGACAAATATCTAACATCAATTTTTAAGCACCGATTAACCAAAACCGATTTTATAATCATCCTTTCAATAAAATCTATAAGCATAAAATTCAATCGTTTTTTTACATTCGTTAATTGAAATTTGATTTCATAACAAGGGTATATAACGAATGTTTGAATGAATGAATCGACAGAAATAAATTCAGAAAAAAAAACAATTAATAAACAGCCCTACAAAATTGCAAGCCTTATTGCTTGTGCATTATTATTTTTTATACTGCCGATTGCGAGTCTTCAGGTAGGCATTCCAGGCGATGAACCCATTGACGCACAATATGGAATTGCTTCATTAAATTTTTATAAAAGTTTTGGAAAAGACACTTCATTCGTAAATCTAACTGCATTAAACCATCAAACATTTCCATATCAAAAATATTATGGTGCCCTGTTTGAAACCTACAGCATTTTTATTGCAAATTTATCCGGCACACCGTTGTATAAAACGCGTCATGTTCTTATTGCCATTTGTGGTGCATTAATTATATTATTAACAGCTTTGTTTGTTGCAGAATTATCCGGGTGGAGGCCCGCGTTTATTTCAGTTTTATTACTTGCATCCTCCCCTACTTTCATTGGCAATAGTTATTTTAATTCGAAAGATATTCCGATGGCGATGGGGTTTATACTTGCCATGTATTTTTTTGTAAAACTCATAAAGCAATTACCGCATTATCATAAAACAACCATTGCCGGATGCATCGCCGGCATAGCCTGTACAATTGGTGTCAGAATCGGTGGTTTAATGTTACTTGGATATCTTGTTGTTTTTCTGCTTTATTACATTGCTGATAATGATTCTATCAGAAATCAGCTATTAGCATCTGTTAAAAAAAGTTTTATCCTTTTTTTTCTGATCCTTTTTATCTGTATAACCGGATTCTTACTTGGTTTGTTTTCTTATCCGAATTTTTTTCTTCATGGTATGCATCACATCAGCGAATCCATGGCGGTTGCAAAAAAATTTCCAATAAAAATTCTGATGCTGTTTCGCGGAGAAATGATTTATGCCAACGAAATTGGCTGGGACTATTTACCGGTTTGCATGGGGCTTACATTTCCGCTTACAGTTATTGCAGGTTTTATTTTCTACTTCATAAATTTTATAAAAAATATAAAAAAAATTTCGTGGCAGCAATTCATTTTAGTTTATAGTGTATTGTTTCTATTCGTTTATATAATCATCACTCATCAATATATATACAATGGTTGGCGACATGTTTTATTTATATATCCGGTTATTGTTTCAATGGCTGCCATTGCCTTTATTGAAATATATTCAGAAGTAAAAAAATATTTATTTCGAGCATTGCTATTGCTATTTTTTTTCGGAATGTCGTTAAAAACAGTTTTTTGGATGTATGTAAATCATCCATATGAATACATTTACTTTAACGAATTAGCAGGAGGAGTAAAAGGTGCTTATGGAAATTATGATACCGACTACCAGCAACTCGCCGCATCTGAATCATATAACTGGTTATTAAATTCGAAAGTTTTTAAAAGTGATTCAGCGAAAAATAAAATTCTGCTTACAAATAATATTGCGTTAATGTGTGCCGATAAAATAGCTGCGGCTCCACTTGAAATAATGGAGTCAAGTTTTTTAAGAATGAATTACCGGCCAATGAATTATGCAATTCTTTCATCCATTTATCTGGATAAAACAATCATGAATAATTTCTATCCTCCAAAAGGAGTAATTCATTCGGTATATGTTGATGGTGCACCGATTTCAGTTGTGATTAAAAGAGAAAATGATTTTCTGTTAAAAGGTAAATTTTATTTTGATCATTCAAATTTAGATTCAGCTTTTATTTATCTTTTAAAAGCCTATAACTATGATGAAAATGATTTCAGGGTATGGCCTTCGCTTGGGCACTGTTACTATTTAAAAGGCTATTCCAATCTTGCCATTGATATTGTAAATCGATATCTGCATTATTTTCCTGATGATGTTATGGGCAAAAGGGAATTGGAATTCATTCATGCAAAAGCAGACAGTGCTACAAACAGTTCCAGTGTAAATTAATCAGGATAAAATAGTAAAAAGTTTTGCAATTAGCTATTAATAGATTGTAACCAGCCGTGTTTTCTCTTCAATATATTTAAATGTAGTCAGAATTTCGGTTCGGTCTTTCAATACAGCAACTGTGTGTTCAAAGTGAGCTGAGGGTTTGTTATCCTGTGTATAAATGGTCCATCCGTCAGAAGCTTCTGAAACATTTTTTTTGCCCATGTTTATCATTGGTTCAATGGCAATAACTAATCCGGGAAGCAGCTTCGGACCATTACCTCGTTTTCCGAAATTCGGAACCTCAGGGTCTTCGTGTAATTTTTTTCCTACACCGTGGCCAACCAGTTCACGCACTACACCATAACCATTTTTTTCAGCATGATCTTGCACGGCAAAAGAAATATCGCCGATTCGGTTACCATATTTTGCTTTTTCTACGCCAAATGCTAAACACTCTTGAGTAATTCGCAATAAATTTTTTACTTCATCATTTATTTCACCAACTGCAAAAGTGTAAGCACTATCGCCGACAAATCCATTCAACACAGTTCCGCAGTCTACGGAAACTATATCGCCTTCTTTTAAAATTTTATTGTTCGATGGAATGCCATGAACCACCTCTTCGTTAACTGAAATGCAAAGTGAAGCAGGAAATTTACGATACCCTTTAAAAGCTGGTGTAGCATTATTGTCGCGAATAAACTCTTCGGCAATTTCATCCAATCGTTGAGTAGAAATTCCGGGTTGAATAAACCCGGCAACTTCTGCTAAAGTTTTTGAAACCAGAATACAACTCTCCCGAATCAGACCTATCTCTTCATCGGTTTTGTAGTAAATCATATTCTTAAAATAATTTAATATGCAGAGGCCGCTGATGTGCGACCTTTAATTCTACCAGACTTCATTAAACCATCATAATGGCGCATGAGCAAGTGACTTTCAATCTGCTGAAGGGTATCTAAAATAACACCAACCATAATCAGCAAAGAAGTTCCACCATAGAAATTTCCGAAATCACTGATCATTCCAAACATTGCGGCGAAGGCCGGAAGTATGGCAACCAATGCGAGAAAGAAAGAGCCTGGTAAGGTGATGCGACTCATGATTCCATCAATAAAGTCAGCAGTTTTTTTGCCTGGTTTTATTCCTGGAATAAACCCGCCATTGCGCTTCATATCATCAGCCATTTGAACCGGATTAACAATTAATGCGGTATAGAAATAGGTAAATACAATGATTAAAATGCTGAAAATTATATTGTACCAGAAACTGGTGTGATCGGTAAATACTCCGGCCCCTTTACTTGCAGCTGAATCAGGAAAGAATTGAGAAATAGTAGCAGGAATAAACATCAATGCCTGCGCAAAAATGATTGGCATTACACCTGCAGCATTCACTTTTAAAGGAATGTATTGACGAACTCCACCGTATTGTTTATTTCCAACAATGCGCTTTGCATACTGAACAGGAATTTTTCTTGTGCCTTGAACTAAAAGAATAACTAAAATAATTACACCAATTAAAGCGGCAATTTCTCCAATGAAAGCAACCAAACCACCGTTTCCACCTACACTCATTCTTGAAGAAAACTCTGCTGCTAATGCAAAAGGTAGGCGAGCTAAAATTCCAACCATGATTAATAATGATATTCCATTTCCAATTCCTTTATCGGTAATTTTTTCTCCCAACCACATAACGAAAATTGTTCCTGCAGTAAGAACCACCAAAGTGGAAAGCCAAAATAAACCAGGGCTAACCAGAATTTGCGCTCCTAAACTTTTAATGTAAACCACATAAGCAGAAGCCTGCAATGCAGTAACCACTACCGTAAGAATTCTTGTGTATTGATTTACTGTACGGCGACCACTTTCATCTTTCTGCAATTTTTGAACAGCAGGAACTGCCATCCCCAATAACTGCATAACGATGGAAGCAGAAATGTAGGGCATAATTCCCAATGCAAATATGGATGCACGGGTAAACGCTCCTCCGGCAAAAATATCAACTAAACCAAAGATGCCCTTACCTCCCTGATCTTCTAATTGTTGAAGTTGCGAGGCATCAATACCCGGCAAAATAATATAAGATCCGACACGATAGATGGCTACTAAACCTAAAGTCATGAGAATACGAAACCTAAGGTCTTCTATTCTCCAGATATTTTTAATTGTTTGAATGAAATGATTCATGTTTATTCAGCTTTCTGAAAGGGCAACAAATGTAATTTTAATTTAAGTATCTGCAAGGAAGATGAAATACTTCTTTACATAAAAATGCCCCGATACAATTTCGTTTGATCGAGGCATCAATTTCATTAAGTATAATTATTTCTTTTCTAACAAAGTTAAGGTTCCGCCGGCACTTTCAATGGCTGCTTTTGCCTTAGCACTTGCTGCATTTACTGTGATGTTCAATTTAGCAGTTAATTCTCCACGACCTAAAATTTTTATTGGCTCATCGCGTTGAACATATCCGATTTTTTTAAGCACTTCAAAATTCACTTCTTTTAAATTGTGCTTGGTTACTAAATTCTGCAAAGCATCTAAATTAAATTCAGCGAACTCAACACGGAAAGGGTTTGTAAAACCGTACTTAGGAACACGACGCTGCAAAGGCATTTGACCGCCTTCAAAACCTCTTTTATTTTTATGACCTGAGCGTGAACCGGCACCGTTCATACCTCTTGTTGAAGTGCCACCGTGTCCGCTTCCTTGCCCGCGACCAATACGCTTGCGATTTTTTGTTGCGCCTTCTGCGGGTTTTAATGTATGTAAATTCATTGTTGCGAGAATTAAACTTTAATAATTATCCTGTTACTTCTTCAGTAGTCACAAGGTGACTTACTTTTCCAATCATTCCAAGAATCTGGTGTGTTGCTTCTTTAACAACAGGCACATGCAATCTTTTTATTCCAAGAGCTTTGATAGTTCTCTTCTGACGATCAGTGCGGTCAATTGCACTTTTAACCTGTGTGATTTTAATTTTTGCCATTGCTTTTTCTTTTTCAATTCATTCCGAAAACTACCGGAACAATTTATTTTTTAATTACTTCCGTTAAATACTTTTTTCAAAGTGATGCCGCGAGTCATTGCTACTGAAACAGGATCACGCAAATCAGTCAATGCCTTAATAGTTGCTTTAACAACATTGTGCGGATTTGATGAACCCAATGATTTTGCCAACACATCAGTTACACCTGCACTCTCCAACACTGCACGCATTGCACCTCCTGCAATAACACCGGTACCATGAGAAGCCGGTTTCACCCAAACTTTTGATGCTCCGTATTTTGAAATCTGTTCGTGAGGAATAGTGCCTTTCAGAATAGGAACTTTAACGAGGTTCTTTTTTGCATCGTCAATTCCTTTGGTGATGGCTTCCTGCACTTCACGCGCTTTACCTAAACCATGCCCAACAATTCCGTTTGAATCTCCTACTACTACAAGTGCAGAGAAACTGAATGTACGACCACCCTTGGTTGTTTTAGTAACACGATTAATGCTTACTACTTTTTCTTTTAAATCGAGTTCGCTTGCTTTAACCCGTTGTATTGTTGCTTGAGACATTTTTATTTATGCTATAATGTTGTTCAAATCTAAAATTGTAATCCACCTTCTCTTGCACCTTCAGCTATTGCCTGAACGCGACCATGATAAAGAAAACCACAGCGATCAAAAACAGCAGTTGTAATTCCTTTGTCGGCAGCCATTTTTGCTAAAGCAATACCAACTTGTTTTGACTTTTCAATCTTGGTTCCTTTGATATCTTTCAAGTCGCGTGATGAAGCGGCTAACAAAGTATGACTTGCTTCGTCGTTAATTAATTGTGCATAGATTTCGCTGTTGCTGCGATAAATGCTGATGCGCGGGCGTTCAGCAGTACCTGAAATTTTCTTGCGAATTCTCTTGTGAATCTTAAAGCGGCTTATTGATTTTGCTGACATCTTATTTATTGTTCTTTACTTAAAAATTTTATTTAGCGCTCGCAGCAGACTTACCGGCTTTGCGACGAAGAATTTCAGTAGTGTACTTGATACCTTTTCCTTTGTAAGGCTCAGGACGACGAACTTCGCGAATCTTTGCAGCCATTTGTCCAAGTAATTGTTTATCGGCTGAATCCATTGTGATCATCGGATTCTGACCTTTCAATTGTTCAGCAGAAATTTTAATTTCTTTCGGAACCATGAATAAAACCGGGTGAGAGAAACCCACACTCAATTCCAACATCTGACCGGTTACTGTTGCACGAAATCCCACACCCACTAATTCCAGTTTCTTCTGGTATCCGGTAGCAACACCATTCACCATGTTGTTTAATAGTGCACGATACAAACCATGCATGGCTTTGTGACGCTTCTGTTCAGTTGGGCGACTGAGAATAATGTTTTCTCCTTCCACCTTCACTGTAATATCCACATCAACCTTTTGCTTTAATTCGCCTTTAGGTCCTTTCACAGTTACCATGTTGTTTTCAGCAACATTTACTGTAACACCTTTCAGTAAGGCAACGGGCATTTTTCCAATCCGTGACATATTCTATGCTTTCTCTTTACTCGATTAATTAACTTTAAATAAAATTTCGCCGCCAACTTTCTGAGCACGGGCTTCTTTCTCAGTCATTACTCCTTTCGGTGTACTCACGACCACAATTCCCAAACCATTTAAGGTGCGTGGCAACATATCGCTTGATGAATACTTGCGCAATCCCGGACGGCTTACTCTCCAGATTTTTCGGATAGCAGGTAAGCGGGTTTCAGGATTGTATTTTAATGCAATCATAATTGTGCCTTGCGGGCCTTTTGCATCATCGAATTTATACTTGAGAATGTATCCTTTTTCGTAAAGAATTTCAGTAATCCTCTTCTTTAAATTCGAAGCCGGAATTTCTACAATTCGGTGGTTCGCATGCTGTGCATTGCGCACGCGTGTGAGGTAGTCGGCTATCGGATCTGTTACCATAAATAGGAAATCGTTATTTTTTTTGGGATGGCAAAGGTAAACATCTGATTCACTTTAACAAGTGCCGAGTAAATATTGTTGGAGATGCTTATTTCAATGGCTAAAACTGATTCGAAAATTCAGCTTTTATATAAAAACGAAAGCGGTGCAAAGATAATTTTCAATCTTTACAATCTTAAAACACATTTCGATGAAATACAATTGCATGCTTTTTTCATTTTTGATTTGTATAATTCAATTACCGGTTATTTCAACTGCTCAGCAACTTTCCTGTTGTTCAAATCCAAAGTCAAACAATAGCATGGTTGCTTTTGCAAATGACCCTGCTTTTATATCTGCTCATGAAAGTCCACTGCCTTTTAAATATAGTGAGCAGGGCGGGCAAATTATTTCGTTTGCTACTGCAGATGGAAGGAATGCGTACGCTTATTTCGTGAAAGCAGCTTCTCCTACAAATAACTATCTTTTTGTTTTTCATGAGTGGTGGGGATTGAATGATTACATAAAACAGCGCGCTGATGAATTACAGAAATTAATTGGAAATGTGAATGTGATTGCACTTGATATTTATGATGGAAGAGTTACTTCAAATGCTGATTCAGCAGGATTTTTTATGAGTCAATTGAAAGATGTTAGAATAGAAAATATTATTAATGGTGCTATAACATATGCAGGAAAGAATGCAAAGATCGGCACCATCGGCTGGTGCTTTGGCGGTGGGTTATCTTTAAAGGCAACTTCCCTCGCCGGAAAACAAGCTGTTGGTTGCGTGATGTATTATGGAATGCCGATTACGGATGTGAACAAACTGAATGAACTGAATTGCGATGTGTTTGGAATTTTCGGGACAAAGGATAAATGGATTTCGCCTGAAGTGGTTGCGCAGTTTGAAAAGGATATGAAGAGCGCCGGTAAAATTTTAACAGTAAAGAGTTACGATGCCGACCACGCATTTGCCAACCCAAGCAATCCGCATTACGATAAGGTGGCTTCGCTGGATGCAAATACTTTAGCACTTGCATTTTTAATGCAGCACTTTAAATAAGAAGTATCGAAGTATTAAGATACAAGTAGCCGAATTCATGAAAGCCCTCCGATAGTTTATCGGAGGGCCTTTTGTTTTTAAACGGAGTAATAAAATCAGTACTTCATTCGCATAATTCAGCAACAACATTTTCGTTATCATTTCAATTGAATGAATACTCAACA
>JAHEZG010000081.1 GCA_023251195.1 Chitinophagaceae bacterium
TGTGCATTTGCTAATGTTGCACTTCGCTTTTTGTAAATTTATAAATCTGAAATTCTGATGAACGATTTTAAAAATTGGGTGCTCCAAGGTGGTGGTGAAGAAGAAGTAGATTTTCTCCCGATACTTTCAATAGAAGAAGACAACGACACCAAGAATCTCGTTGTGCCCGATATTATTCCCATACTTCCGTTACGCAATACTGTGCTATTTCCTGGTGTGGTGCTGCCCATTACTGTTGGTCGCGACAAATCAATCAAAGCTGTTCGCGAAGCACACAATGGCGATAAGCTGATTGGGGTACTGTCGCAGTCCGATGGAAACATTGAAGAGCCGCAATTCAAAGACCTCACACAAATAGGCACCGTTGCAAAAATTTTAAAGATGCTTCGCATGCCCGATGGAAGCACCACTGTAATTCTTCAGGGTAAATTACGATTCGCCGTTAAAGAATTACAAACCGAAGAACCATTCTTCAAAGCATCCATTGAAGTTTTAACCGAACCTGCTGCTCCGGTTGATAAAGAGTTCGAAGCCATGATTGGTTCTATAAAAGACATGGCGGGTAGCGTGATAAAATTGTCACCCAATATTCCGACCGAAGCAAATGTGATGTTGCGCAATATTGATTCGCCGAGTTTCCTCGTAAATTTTATTGCATCCAATTTAAGTATCGAATTAAAAGAGAAGCAACAGATTCTCGAAGCAAATGATTTGAAAGAGCGCGTGCAGATTGTGTTGAAACATTTGAACACCGAGATTCAAATGCTAGAACTGAAAAATCAGATTCAGACAAAAGTCCGCACCGATATAGAAAAACAACAGCGCGATTACTTTCTGCACCAGCAGATGAAAACCATTCAGGAAGAATTGGGTGGCGATTCGTATGATCAGGAAGTAAAAAATTTAAAAGAGCGCGCCACAAAAAAGAAATGGCCGAAGAGTGCATCCGATCAATTCGAAAAAGAAATTACCAAGTTGGGAAGAATGAATCCTGCTGCAGCAGAATATTCTGTCATCATGAATTATCTTGACTTGTTGCTCGAACTTCCTTGGGACTCTTACACTTCCGATAATTTTGATTTGAAGAATGCAGATAAAATTCTGGATGGCGATCATTATGGTTTGGAAAAAATAAAAGACCGCATTCTCGAATACCTCGCCGTGCTGAAACTGAAAGGCGATATGAAATCTCCTATACTTTGTTTCGCAGGTCCTCCTGGAGTTGGTAAAACTTCATTGGGAAAATCAATTGCAAAAGCACTCGGCAGAAAATATGTGCGAATGTCACTCGGCGGTCTGCGCGATGAAGCAGAAATACGCGGTCATCGTAAAACTTACATTGGTGCAATGCCGGGTAGGGTAGTGCAGATGTTAAAAAAATCCGGTTCAAGTAATCCGGTAATTGTGCTGGATGAAATTGATAAAGTTGGAAATGATTTTCGTGGTGATCCGTCTTCTGCCTTACTGGAAGTTTTAGATCCGGAACAGAACTCAACTTTCTACGATCAATACACCGAACTCGAACACGATTTAAGTAAAGTATTATTTATTGCCACCGCAAATTCACTCGCCACCATTCAACCTGCACTGCGCGATCGCATGGAGATTATTGAAATGAGTGGCTACTCCATGGAAGAGAAAGTGGAAATTGCTGTTCGTCATTTGTTGCCAAAACAATTTGAAGCGCACGGAGTGAAACCCGATCAGGTGAAACTCGATAAGGAGATGCTCAAGAAAATGGTGCAGGATTACACCCGTGAATCTGGTGTGCGCGATTTGGATAGAAAGATTGCTTCGGTGATGCGCTGGTCAGCAAAAGAAATTGCAATGGGCAAAAAGAAAGTAGGAACCCTCACCGAAAAAGAAATTGAAAAAGTATTAGGCGCTCCTCGTTTCGACAATGAAATTTATAAAGAAGAAATTCCCGCAGGTGTTGCAGTTGGTTTAGCATGGACAAGTGTAGGCGGCGAAATTCTTTACATCGAAACTTTATTGAGTGCGGGAAAAGGAAATTTAAAACTCACCGGAAGCTTAGGTGAAGTGATGAAGGAATCTGTTTCAACTGCATTGAGCTATTTAAAATCGCACGCTAAAGATTTCAAACTCGAAACAGATATTTTCGACAAGACCGATATACATGTGCATGTGCCCGAAGGCGCCATTCCAAAAGATGGTCCATCCGCAGGTGTAACAATGCTCACTGCTTTAACATCTGCATTCACCAAAAGAAGTGTGAAACCATTTCTCGCCATGACAGGTGAAATTACTTTGCGCGGAAAAGTTTTACCCGTAGGTGGAATCAAAGAAAAAATTCTCGCTGCAAAACGCGCAGGCATGAAGGAAGTATTGCTTTGCAAAATGAATGAAAAGGATATCAAGGAAATTAACCCCGAATACATCAAGGGACTCAAATTTCATTTCGTAAAAACAATGGATGAAGTGTTGAAGATTGCCTTGTTGAAGAAGGAAAAATAAAACCGACCGATATTAATTCATCTGCATAGCTTCTACTAAAATCAGTTTGCTCAGTTCAGCAATTTCTCTGCTTAGTTTTTTGTAGTCATTTCCCTTAGTCATTATTGTAAGTAAGATTGGATTATCCTTCAGGTAAATAATTGCTGTTTCATGCAATTGCGGATCAGTATCCATATTTCTTTCTCCGAATTTATGCACAAGCTGTATGCTCTTATCCATGTTTCGGGCAATGCCATCTTCATACTTGCTTTCTGAAAGTAAAGTCAACGCATATTCTGAATTTTCCGGTGATAGATAAGTTCCATTGTATAATATGCGTAAATACTTGCTCATATTAACTACATTAATTTGAAAACCTAAAGCACCTGCTTCACCTGGAATTTGTAAGTAATCGCTTAACTTTTTCAATTCTTCTCTTCCTGTTTTCAACATTAATAAATTAGCTGATTCATTGTCGGAATAAACAATCATTCTGTATAAAAGGTCTTTGTAAGTATAAAATTTTCCCACTTCAAGAAAATTACCGGTATTTCTGTTATCGCGCTGACTGGTTTGTGGTATAGTGAATTTGATTTTCTCACTTAATAAACTTGTATTGGATTCAGCAGTTTTTAAAAAGGCAATCAATACAGCTATCTTATACATGCTTGCCGGATAATATTGTTCATCCTGATTAATTTCCATCCAGCTTCCATCTTTCAATGTTTTCAAATAAACTGATGCAGTTGTAATATTTTTTAAAGCAATTTCTTTTTTAATAAATTCCATTGCCTTTTCTTTTAATGGATTAAGTTTCTCTGCCTCTGATGGGATATTTACTAATAGCAATGGCTTGCAAAAATTAAAACTGTTGAGTCGGATTGAATTTATTCCTTCAATTGTTTTTAATTTAGATTCAGAAACGCCTTTCGAATTTGTATTGCTGTTGTTTCCTTTAGCATTAATATAAATCAATACAATATTCAGAATAATAGAAACAAATACGACCAGACTTAATACCGTAATAATTCTTCGTGCACCCCAAATAATTTTTGTCATCTGACTAATTTTTTAGTTCATAAATGAAATTTATTACAATCAACAATTGAAATTTAAACCTGCTGATCGAGAAGAATTAAACACTGAATACCGTTAACAAAAAAAATTTAGTATTTAAAATCACTTTTTATAGAAATCGGTTTATCAATAAACATTTAATCATTAATGTGAAATGGTTATTTCATGATTTATTCTTTCACAAACTGTTTAACTAAAACGCTTCCATCATTTTTCCTGATACAAATAAAATAGATCGAAGATGGTAGTTTGCTGATATCAATCATGAAATGATCAGAAGCGGGGTTTTCGTTTTTTACATTTAGTTTTTCACTAAAACATGTTTTTCCCAAAACATCCTTAATTTCAATAGCTATTATTAAAGGAGCACCATTAATTAGTAATTGAGTTTTTGCAGGATTCGGATAAATCGTTATAGCATTCGTTTCATCAACAGAAGAAATTCCATTGTGAATATTAGAAGTATCCAAGCTGTAATTCAAAATACGGAAAGAAACATTGGGAACATAAGTAGCACTGCGAAAGGCGATTAAAGAAATGTCATCATTTGCAGCATTAAATTTTATATCATTCATTGAACATGGGCTCAGATAAACATCATTCAAATATGGATTACTGGTAAGAATTCCATTTGTTCCGAAAGTATTATCTGTTACACCTGTTGCGCTGAGTCGGCGGAAGTAAACACTTTGCGTTCCTGCAGGAAGCGCATTGTACCAACAATAAATAATTCTGTTTTGGTTATCAGTCGTCATTTTGACCTGTGAGGAAAGTTGGTGCAGTGTTAAAAATCCACCGCTACCAAAACTTGTTTGCGTGTTGCCTGCATTATCTTTTTTATAAACCATCATATCACTTGTATCAATCGGATAACCAAGTACAGTAGTTGGATAAATTGAATTATAAATGATACTCTCATCATCTAAAATTTCAGCGAAGCAAGAAGGCATAATGTGAAACGAATTTATGTGTGTAACACTGCGACCACTCATCGAATATGAATTATCATAACTTCCATCAGCATTTAATCTCAATGAGAAATAAGTAGAGTCAAGCGGATTAAAAGCTCCAGCAGCTAACACTTTACCTCCTGCCAAAGCTTTTATAGCTAACACACGAGCCATTGGATAGATGGGTATAACAGCTGTTGGTTGCGCAATATCAAAAGAAGTTTGTTGAATAAAGCCGGTTGAATTAAACGAACTATCCAAGTCACCATTGGTCTTAAATTTAGCAATGAACCAATGACCTAATCCGCTCGGACACTGATAACTTCCCCAATCAATTACCCAACCGCCAACAAAGTAAGTATTGGTTGCATTGTCAACCGATAAACACATCGGGTGATATTCATAAGAAGGAACAAGTGTTACAATTTCAAATCCATCAGAACTGAAACTACTGTCTCTTGTTCCATTTGAAAGAAAGCGCGCGAGCACAATAAACGATTGTGAGTAATTGTAATTCGCACCAATCCATTCTGCTTCAGCAAGCACAACAATCTTTCCGTCATTTTGCACCTCCACATTTTTTACCCAGCAATAATTATCTATAGGTAGTGGTATATAACTCAAACCATTTTGCCCGAAACCATTATCCAGTGTTCCGTTCTGATTATACTTCCACACCGTTAATTGATTGTTCCATCTGCCAGCAACAATCACATCGTTGGTTACAGTATAAGCAAGCCGATCGCCATTTACAGTATTACCTGCAAACTGAGTGAACTCATTTGTTCCATCAGCATTAAAAGTAGAATCAATTTTGTATTGAGCCTCTGCTGAAATAAAACCGAGAGTAACTGCAAGCATTGCAATAATTTTTTTCATCGTTTAAAAATTTGATGAGGCAAACATATTCGTGACCGAATCACCTGCTCTTCTTTTTGCCTACTATTTTCAAATCGAAAAATATTTTGTTGAAGTAAGAATTTTAAAATTCAGTTTTGAAAGTAGACAAAAATTAAAATTCACCCTTCGCGTTTTACTTTTTTTATTTTCACCCCACAAACATTAAAATCAAATCATGATTAAAAACTTTTTATTAATTCTCTCCCTCTCACTCGTAGTTCTTGCTTCCTGTAATTCATCAGCCACACATGATGAATTATCGAAGCAGGTTGATACTTTTCTCACTGCTTACAATGCAGAGTTTCAGAAACTGTTGATTGCGTCTAATGAAGGTCAGTGGTTATTGAACACACACATTGTAGAAGGCGATACCGTCACTTCAAAGAAAGCCGCTGAAGCTGATGAAGCATTTGCAAAATATACCGGCAGCAAAGAAGTAATTGAAAAAGTAAAAAAATTTTTAGAAAGCAAGGATCAGTTATCAGACATTCAGGTTCGTCAGTTAAATGCAATTTTATTTACAGCTGGCAACACACCTGAAACCGCAGGTGATGTGGTGAAGCAAAGAATCGAAGCACAGAATAAGCAAACCGAAATGCTTTATGGTTTTAAGTTTATGATGAATGGAAAAGAAGTTACACCCAACAACATTCAGGATATTTTATCGAACTCCACAAACATGAAGGAGCGAAACGATGCATGGACTGCTTCAAAAGAAGTGGGTAAAGTTTTAAAAGATGGTTTAACTAACCTTCGTGACCTGAGAAACAAAAGTGTGCAAGCGCTCGAGTACCAGGATTTCTTTCAGTACCAGGCAAGCGAATATGGTTACAGTACCGCCGATTTAATAAATGTTACACGCGGAATGATGAAGGATGTGTGGCCACTCTATCGTGAATTGCATACTTGGGCGCGCTACGAATTGGCAAAAAAATACAAGCAACCGGTGCCTGATTATATTCCTGCCGACTGGTTACCGAATCGCTGGGGCCAGGACTGGACTTCATTGGTGAATGTGGAGGGTTTGGATATTGACCCATACTTAAAAGAAAAAGGGGCAGAGTGGATTGTGAAAAAAGGAGAGGAATATTACATGAGCTTAGGCTTTGGACCATTACCACAAACATTCTGGGATAAATCATCCTTGTATCCTGTTGCACCCGATGCTGGTTATAAAAAAAATACACACGCATCTGCATGGCACATTGACAACGACAAAGATGTTCGTTCACTCATGAGCATTGAACCGAATTCGGAATGGTGGGGAACTGTGTTGCATGAGTTAGGTCACATTTATTATTACCAGACTTACAGCACACCTGAAGTGCCAATGATTTTGCGCACGGGCGCCAATCGCGCTTATCACGAAGCAATGGGTTCCATGATGGGACTTGCATCTTTTCAAAAACCTTTTTTAGCTGGTTTAGGAATGGTTGATGCAAATGTGAAAACAAACGATACCATGATGATGCTGAAAGAAGCACTCGATTACATCGTTCACATTCCTTGGGGTAGTGGTGTGATGACAGAGTTTGAATATAATTTGTATTCAAAAAATTTACCGGAGAATCAATTCAATGCAGAGTGGTGGGATTTGGTAAAACGCTACCAGGGAATTGTTCCGCCATCAACTCGTGGAGAAGAATATTGTGATGCTGCTACCAAAACTCACATCAACGATGATGCTGCTCAGTATTATGATTACAGCATGAGTAATGTGTTGTTGTTTCAATGGCATGTGTATATCGCAAAAAACATTTTACATCAGGAACCAAATGCAACCAACTACTGGGGCAATAAAGAAGTTGGAGCATTTATTCAAAAGCTGATGAAGCCCGGAGCAAGTGTTGATTGGAAAGAACACATGAAGAATTGTGTTGGTGCCGATATGAGCGCGCAACCAATGATAGAATACTTTGCCCCCTTAATGGCTTACCTTAAAAAAGTGAATGCAGGAAGAACTTGCACATTGCCTGAGCAACCTGATTTTGCGAAATGAGTTTTAACACTGAGGTACAGAGATACATTGAGGAACACGGAGATTTTATTACTAAAAACTCCGTGTTTTTTAGTACTTCGATTGTTATGTGATTTATTAAATTCTGTTTTCTCTGTGTCTCTGTGTTAAATTTTTCAAGTAGAATATTTTTTTTACATTCACTCACAACAAAACTGAAATGCTATGAGCGGAAGAAAATTTGTGATTGCCGGAATAGGAACTGATGTTGGAAAAACCATTGCAGCTGCAATTTTATGTGAAGCATTAAATGCTGATTACTGGAAACCGGTGCAGGCCGGAAAACTTTTTAACAGCGATAGTGATATCATTTCAAAATTGACTGAAGGAAAAATAAAAGTTCATCCTGAAGCATATCCCATGCAGTTTACCATGTCGCCCTATGCATCGGCAAAGCGCGAAGGAATTGAAATTGATATAAACAAAATTGTTCCGCCATCAACTGCAAATACTTTGTTCATTGAATTAGCTGGAGGAATAATGGTTCCGCTCACTAAAGATATTATGATGATTGATTTGCTGGCTAAATGGAATTATCCAGTGATTCTGGTTTCAAAAAATTATGTAGGCAATATCAATCACACATTACTTACCTGTATTGCGTTGAAGGAAAGAAATATTCCGGTTGCCGGAATTATTTTCAATGGCGATATCAATGAAGATTCTGAAACAATAATTATTCAACACAGCGGAGCAAAATTGCTCGGTCACATTGCGGAAATGAAACCTGTTGATGCAGCTTCTATTAAAAAACAGGCAGAATCTTTTAAGAATATTTCATTGTAGAAAAATTATTTCTCTGACCACTTTTTATATTCTGTAGCTAATTCAGGCTCTGTAAACATTGGTGAATTATACTTTCCTGCAAGCTCCCTTTGTCTATAGGCTTCATAAAGTGTAACAGCACACGCAACCGAAATATTCAAACTCTCGATCATACCAACTTGTGGAATTAAAAAATTTCCGGTACACGACGCAGCAAGTTCATCTGAAATTCCTGAATGCTCATTGCCAAAAACCAATGCTGTTGATTCTGTTAAATTCAAATCATACAAACTCCTTGATTGTTCAGAGAGCTTAGTACCAAAAATACTTTTATATTTTTTTTTAACTGCAAGCATGCATTCCTTCACAGAAAAAAACCAGTGAATGTCAATCCACTTGCTTGCGCTTGATGAACTTTTCTTTCCGAGTTTGGTGTATGGGCGTTCAATGGTTTGAATGATGTAAACTTCTTTCACACCAACTGAATCGCAGGTTCGCAATACCGCACTGATGTTGTGCGGGTCATTTACATTTTCAAATACCACTGTTAAATCGGTTTGCCGTTTGGCAATTACTCGCTTAAATTTATTTTCTCTTTCCGGCGTCATGAATCAAATTAAAAATGTAAAAATGTTCTAAAGGAATCACTTTGTGAAAAAATTAAAAATCAAGTTGCCGTAAATAGTTTGTACAGTAAAAATATTCCCTGTTTAAAACGAACTGCGATTTCTTCTTCAATAGAAAATACTTTTCGCTCCGGTGAAAAATCATCATTATGCATCGCGCGCAAAAATTGTAACCGATTTTATTTTAATCGGTATTGGAATTTTATGCGCATCAGTTGGATTGAAAGGATTTATTCTTCCAAATCATTTTACCGATGGAGGAATAACAGGCATTTCTATTTTATCCTCATTGGCGAGCCCGGTTTCAATATCTATCTGGATAATTGTTTTCAATATTCCGTTTATCATTTTAGGTTATCGTCAAATCTCGTGGGTGTTTGCGTTGAAATCTGCAATTGGCATTGTGGGGTTAGCAGTTGCTTTAATTTTTATTCAACTACCTGTAATTACATCGGATAAATTATTAATCGCCGTGTTCGGCGGCTTTTTTCTCGGAACGGGAATTGGATTTGCCATTCGAGGCGGCGGAGTGTTGGATGGAACCGAAGTATTAGCACTGGCATTATCGCGACGATTTTCATTTTCTATCGGTGATATTATTTTGGTAATTAATCTTTTTATTTTTTCTGTTGCCGCATTTTATTTAGGAATGGAAGCAGCCCTGTATTCGGTACTCACTTATCTGGCAGCCAGTAAAACAGTTGATTTTATTGTTCAGGGTATTGAAGAATACACCAGTGTAATGATCATCTCGCCGAAGAATGATGAAATAAGAAGAGGGATTATTGAAGTAATGGGGCGCGGTGTAACCATTTTAAAAGGCGAGAGAGGTTTTGGTTTGCATAACGATCATGGCACTGATTTAAAAATTGTTTATTGCATACTTACCCGACTGGAAATTCCGAAGTTGAAAGCCATCATTCACAAACTTGATCCGGATGCGTTCCTTGTGATACACAGTGTGAATGAAGTTCGGGGAGGGATGGTGAAAAAAAGATCATTTCATCATTGATGAATTCGATAGTTGTTGATTTATTAAATGGTATTTGAAATAAATAATTTCAAATTTATTTTATCATTTTTCTATCATTATTTCATAAAAAGAAACAGGCGACGCTTTTCAGCGTCGCCTGTGTTCCGGAATTAGTTAGTATTAAAAATTATTTTTCAGGGTACAATACAACCTGTCCATAATTTTTATTGTCGAAAAATTTAGCTGCCAGTCTTTTAAAATCATCGCTTTTTAAGGTGCTGATTTGAGCATCATAATTTTTTATTTCCGATACTTTTTCATTGTCTTTTAATGATGATACTATAAGGTTTAACCAAAACCTGTTTTCTTTCAATGCTGCTTCGCGTTCTTTCAGCATCAGCTCTTTTACTTTTAATAAGTTTTTATCGTCGCAGCCATTTGCAATAATTCCATCAATTACTTTTCGTGCAGCACCAATAAGTGTATCTACATTATCAGGAGAGCAACTGAAATAAATAATAATGCGGCATTGCGATTTTGGATAATGAACCATTTGTGGCGAAGCTGATACACCATACACACCACTCATGTCTTCTCTGAGCGATTCACGCAATTTGATGTTTAATAATTTCATGAATGCATTCAGCTCATTGCGGTTATATCTATTGTATTCAAATGAACTTAAGTACATCATGGCAACCGTGCTTTTTGGTTCAGTGCCTTTCAATACTTTCTTATTAAAGTTTCCACTCATCCACTTAATATTATTATCCTTATAAGTTTCTGTTTTTCCTTTTGAAGGTATTCCGCCAATGTATTTTTCAACCAATGGTTTCAATGCTTCAGGATTTACACTTCCAACAAAAACAAAAGTGAAATCAGCAGGATCGGCAAATCGCTCGCGGAAAACAGTGTAGGCGCGATTGAGGTCAATCTGAGAAAGCATTTGTTCGGTAAATGGTTTGTAACGGTAATTATAGGAATACATTATTGATGTCAGCGAATCAGAGAATACAGCCTCAGGCTGGTTGTTTTTGTTTTGTAACTGCGTAGCCATTTGCGACAGGTACGAGTTAAATGAAGTGGAATCCTTACGAGGTTGCGTGAAATATAAATTAGTGAATTGCAAAAGGTTTTCTAAATCTTTTACAGAACAACTTCCATCCAATCCTTCGGTTAATTCACCAATACTTGGAGTGATGCTGACCACCATGTTGCTGGTGTACTTGCTTAATTCAACATCATCGTAATTTCCCAAGCCTGAATTGTCAACTATTCCATCAGCATTATTTGCACTGATAAAATCGGCGTCAGAATACAAAGAAGTTCCGCCCCAGCTAAATGCATTAAACAGAATCTGGTCGTTTTTAAAATCAGTTTGTTTAAATAAAACTTTTGCTCCGTTGCTCATGGTCCACGAGGTGATGCCGTTATCTTTATCAATGCTTTCAGTTGCCACTTTCCCAGACGCTGGCATTGTGCTCATTAATGGTTTATCTGAAACTTTATCGGTGTATTTTTCAACTCCGGTACTGTTAACTAATTTAAAAATTGTTTTAACTGCGTCTTCAGTCGGAACAGATACTCCATCTTTTTCAGGTGCAGTAACTATGATTACACAATTTTTTCCGTCAGTAATCCACGACGAAATCATTTTATTTATTTCATCCAGCGTAATGCCCGGGAGCAAAACTTTAGCTGTATTGTACTCCCATTCAATTCCAGGTATCGGCTCCTGTTCTAAAAAATTACTAACATATTCTCTGACCAATGAACGAGACTCGGTTTTGTCTTTTTCATTAAACATGGTTTCATAACTTCTGATTACAGATTGCTTGGCCCGATCGAGTTCGGTTGATGTATAACCAAAATCTTTTACTCTTTTAATTTCAGTTAATAAAGTACTTAAACCTTTTTCAATTCCATTATCAGGAACAACACAGTAAGCAGTGAATGCATTTTTTGCTCTCACCACACTGCCAAAATAAGAACCTGCAAAATTGAACGGTGGGTTGCTTTGCTGAATTAATTCACTGTATCGGTCATTCAACATGCTGGTTGCAAGATTTGAAATCATGCTGTTGCGATAATCTTCTATCGTTTTAGTAGAAGGAACTTCTTGCTTGAAATTAATTTCAACAAGTGAGTACGAAGCTTCTTTGTCAGTACAAACTGAAACTTTTAAATCATTGTGATCGGGAATGGTTGATGTAAAGCGAGGCTTTTCATTTACAGGGTTTTTAATTTCGGCAAAGTGCATTTTTATCAGCGATTCTATTTTATCAACATCAATATCGCCAACCACAACTACCGCCATTAAATCGGGGCGATACCAAGTGGTATAAAAACTTTTTAAAGTATCATGCGGAGCGCCAAGTATGCTTTCCTTGGTTCCAATCGGAAGCCGTTCGGCATACCTTGAATTATTTAATAAAACAGGAAAGT
>JAHEZG010000082.1 GCA_023251195.1 Chitinophagaceae bacterium
AACCAATCAGGGTTATAAAGGTAAACACGCATCGGCCTTCGGTGTGCGTTTATTATTTCGTTTCTTAGAAAAATTAGCAACAACAAATAATGGCGGAGCATAAACCGATTATCGGAATTACGAATGGAGATGTGAATGGAATCGGGTTAGAAATAATTCTGAAAACACTCAGCGATAACCGGATTATGGAGTTGTGTACTCCTGTAATTTACAGTTCGGCGAAAGTTGTTTCGTTTCATCGCAAGGCAATTAATCTCGGAAGTTTAAATTATTCGCAAAGCACTTCAGTTGAAAATCTGCAACCGAACACCATCAACATTATTAATTGCTGGGAAGAAGAAGTGAATGTTCAATTGGGAATTGATAATGCAATTGGTGGAAAGTATGCATTCAAAAGTTTAAATGCCTGCACTTTTGATTGGGTGGAAGGAAAAATTCAGGGGATGGTTACTGCGCCAATTAACAAGCACAACATGCCGGCTGAAGATTTTCCCTTCAAAGGTCATACTGAATATCTGGCGAGTAAGAGCGATGGAAACCCGCTGATGATTATGTGCAGCGATGAATTAAAAGTTGGCTTGGTTTCAGGTCATGTTCCGGTAAATGAAATTGCTGGAAAAGTGAAAAAAGAAATCATTCTGAAAAAACTGCAACTGCTGAAAGAATCTCTTGCAAAAGATTTCGGAATTGATAAACCGAAAATTGCAGTGCTCGGTTTGAATCCGCACAATGGCGATAACGGATTAATTGGTGGTGAAGAAAATACTGAAGTGATTCCTGCAATCAACGAAGCGAAAACAAAAAACATTTTAACCTTCGGGCCATTCAGTGCCGATGGTTTTTTTGGCGGACATCAATATAAAAAATACGATGCTGTACTCGCCATGTATCACGACCAGGGATTGGTTCCATTTAAAACAATCAGTTTTGAAAGCGGAGTAAATTATACTGCGGGTTTACCTTTCATCCGTACCTCACCCGACCACGGACCAGCTTATGATTTAGCAGGAAGAAATATGGCGAGTGAAGATTCATTTCGAAGTGCACTTTTTATGTGTATTGATATTTATCGTCAGCGAAAAGTATATACTGAAATGCATGCGAATCCGATTAAGCATAAGGAGTTGGAAAGAGAGAGAGGATAATATTTTTGAAGAAAAATTATCATTCAATCATTTGACTTTTGAAAAAAATTTATGACTAACAAAAAGAAAGAAGTCGTAAAACAAAAAACAAAAACACAAAATCAATCAACTGGCAGCAATCGTTATTATTTGCTGCTGCTTTTCGTTTTCACTTTTATTATTTATGGAAATACATTGTGGAATGATTATGCATTGGATGATGGCATAGTAATTACACAAAATCATTTTGTTCAGAATGGAATTGCCGGGATTGCAGATATTCTCACACACGATTCATTTTCCGGGTGGCAAAAAGATGCGAACAGTGATGTAGCAGGTGGTCGGTATCGCCCGCTTTCATTGGTGAGTTTTGCCATTGAACATTCCATTTTTGGAAATAATCCGGGAGCAAGTCATTTCATCAATATGTTGTTGTATGCATTACTTGGAATGGTAATTTTTATTTTTCTGAAACGATTGTTGATTGATAAGCCAACCAAATATTCTTATCTCACTCACTTGCCATTTTTAGCTGCTTTAATTTTTATTGCTCATCCCATTCATACTGAAGCAGTGGCAAATATCAAGGGGCGCGACGAAATTCTTTCGCTACTGTTTTCCATTCTTGCTTCCATTCATTTCTTACGATATGTTGATGATGGAAAGAAGATGAAGAATCTCATTCTTGGATTTGTCTTTTTCTTCCTTGCGTTGTTGTCGAAAGAAAATGCAATCACTTTCGTTCTCATTATCCCGATGATGCTTTGGTTTTTCAGAAGTCAAAATTTCAAAACCATTGTTCCGGTTTTGGTTTCAATAATTATTTCAGTCGGAATTTTTCTTTTACTGCGACAAACATTTTCCAATACTTCCATTGACAAAGAAGTCACCGATATAATGAACAATCCTTTTTTCGGAATGACTGTTTCGCAGAAGTACGCGACCATCATTTACACATTCGGAAAATATCTGTTGCTGCTTTTGCTCCCCATTAACTTAACCAGCGATTACTATCCCTACCAGATTGCCATTCACGATTTCAGTAGCATCGGAACAATTATCAGTTTAGTTGTTTGTTTGTATTTATTAGTAATTGCATTCATTCAACTTCGTAAAAAAACAATTTTCTCCTTTTTGGTAATTTATTTTGCCATCACTTTATCTGTTGTTTCAAATCTTGTTTTTCCGGTCGGCACTTTTATGTCAGAACGGTTTCTGTTTATGCCTTCTCTGGCATTTTGCTTATTGCTTTCATATTTCATTACTTTAATTCCGTTTTATGAATTCAATTCAATTCCATTTACAAAAACAGAAATTCCTACTAAAGTTGTTGATGCAGGTTTTTTTAAAACAAGAACCATTCAGTTCCTGTTACTGATTTTACTCGGAACTTATTCTGTAAAAACCATTGCCAGAAATGCAATCTGGAAAAATAATTTCACGCTGTTCAGCGAAGACATTAATAATTCGCCCAACAGTGCAATGGCACATCACGCCATTGCTGCTGAATATCGAAAGGTTGGTGAAAAAAGTACCGATACAAAAACCAGAAAAGATTTTTTTTACAAAGCAATCACAGAAGATAAAAAAGCAATAACCATCAATCCGGATTTTGCTCAGGCTTATTACAACATAGGAATCAGTTTGTTGATGATGCAAAATACATTGGAAGCAAAATCAGCCTTCCGAAAATCAATTTCCATTTCACCAAAATACGCCGACGCTTTAAATAATCTTGGCTATTGTTTCATTCAGGAAAATAAACTGGATTCTGCCCTTATTTTTTGTACCGCAGCTTCAAAAATTGACACCAACTATTTCAGGCCGTACAGTAATCTCGGAGTGGTTTACCTCAAAAAAATGGATGTTCAAAAAGCCTATTACTATTTTCAAAAGGCACATGTTCTTGAACCAAATGATGTTGCTACTACTAAGGCTTTTGAAGAAATCAGTGCCGTTATTCAACAATTGCATTAACAGTTCTGATTTATATTCCAAATAAGAAGTTCAATTCACTACTCTGGGATGAAATGGATCCTTTTTCGAAATATTATCTGTTATTTCCTCCATTTCCTCTCCCTCTAACTTTCGCTTTTATATTTCAATCATTTCTATACATTTGTACCCCCTTAGAAAAACCTGCCTGTGAACCCGTTTCGTGAGTTTGATATTGCGTTTGTTGGATTAAAGCCGGGGCAGCACAGGTTTCACTACGACATTGACAGTACCTTTTTTGAGCTCTTTGAACACTCGCCTGTAAGGCGCGCCAAGATTACGGTTGATTTGATTTTTGATAAACAGAATACTTTTTTTCTGCTCAATTTTCAGATATCAGGAACCATTCATGTAGCCTGCGACCGCTGCGCCGATGAGATAGATTTCCCAATTGATGCCGACTACCCGTTGGTAGTTAAATTCGATGAGCACCGCGAAGAAATAAATGATGACAGTTTAGCCGATGTAGTCTACATCCCTCATTCAGAGTCTATCTTCAATGTAAGGCAACTCATTTACGAATTCGTAATACTGAGTGTGCCAATGGGAAGAATTACCTGCGAAAGTGTTCCTTCAAAAGGAAAGTGTAATACAGAAACATTGAAAATTTTAAATCACCTCAGCCCCGAATCAAGCCACCAGCCCGATCCGAGATGGGATTCATTAAAAAAAATTAAAAACAAGTAAACATGCCAAATCCAAAACGACGCCACTCCCGTACACGCCGCGATACCAGAAGAGGACACGATAAAGCAGTGGTACCTACTGTGTCAATTGACCAGACAACCGGAATGCCGCATCTTCGTCATCGTGCGCATTGGAGCGAGGATAAATTGTATTATAAAGGGAATGTTATTCTCGATAAATCCGCAGCGTCATAATACTAACCAAAGCATCTCCGTCTAACACACCATGCGACTGGGAATAGATGCAATGGGTGGCGATTTCGCCCCGTTGGAATGCATTAAAGGAGCTAAACTCTTTTGCCAGGAAAATAATAATTCGGGTAAGTATGAGTTGGTTCTTTTTGGTGATGAGAATCTTATGCGCCCCATGATTGAATCGGTGGGCGGATTGGATGGATGTATTTCCATCGTTCACACAACTGAAGTGATTGAAATGAGCGAGTCGCCTACACGCGCACTCGCATCTAAACCGAACAGCAGTATTGCGGTCGGGTTTCAGCATTTGAAAGAAGGAAAGATTGATGCTTTTGCCAGTGCCGGTAATACCGGAGCTATGTTGGTCGGAGCCATGTACACTGTGAAAACTGTTCCGGGTGTTATGCGCCCTGCCCTTTCCACTTTAGTACCTCATGAAAATGGCAAGACCGGATTGTTACTCGATGTGGGTGCGAATGCTGATTGCAAACCGGAGATGTTAAACCAGTTTGCAATTCTCGGAGCTTTGTATCAGAAACATGTTTACCACATTGAAAATCCAAGAGTGGCGTTAATGAATATTGGCGAAGAGGAAGGAAAGGGAAACAAACTCGCTCAGGAAACTTACACACTGCTGAAAGAAAACGATAAAATAAATTTCATTGGTAATGTGGAAGGAAGAGACCTCTTTCTCGACAAAGCTGATGTGATGGTCACTGATGGATTTACCGGAAATATTATTCTGAAAATGGGTGAATCATTTTATGAATTAATCAAGGCAAGAAAAATACGCGACGAATATTTCGATTCATTCAATTATGAAAATTACGGAGGCACTGCCATCCTCGGCGCAAATGCACCGGTGGTTGTTGCGCACGGAATTTCGAATGATATTGCATTTAAAAGTATGATTGCACTAACCCGTGAAATAGTTGAAAGCAATCTGGTAAATATTTTCAAGGAAGCTTTTATCAATAATCAGATCTTACAGGAGTAAGGTTTTTCAACTACCGCCACGATGCATAAAACAAGAGCAGCAATAACAGGCATTCAGGGATATGTACCCGAATATAAATTGACCAACGCTGAACTTGAAAAAATGGTGGACACCACCGACGAGTGGATCACCTCGCGCACCGGAGTAAAAGAAAGAAGAATTTTAAAAGGCATTGGTCTCGGCACTTCCGATATGGGAAAAGAAGCAGTGATGGGATTGCTGAAAAAAACAAATACCAATCCGCTCGATGTTGATTTAATTATTTGTGCGACTACCACTCCAGATATGCAGTTTCCGGCAACCGCAAATATTATAGCTGATAAATGCGGATTGAAAAGTGCTTTTGGTTTCGATATCAATGCAGCATGTTCGGGATTTATTTATGCATTGCGAACTGCTTCGCAATTCATCGAAGCGGGAACAGCTAAAAAAGTAATTGTTGTAGGCGGCGATAAAATGTCGTCCATCATTGATTATAGCGACCGGCAGACCTGTGTAATTTTTGGTGATGGTGCGGGTGCAGTTTTATTGGAACCAAATAAAGAAGGAAACGGAATTATTGATGCAGTGCTTGGTTCGGATGGAGCAGGTCGTGTTCACTTACATCAGAAAGCAGGTGGAAGTGCTATGCCTGCAAGTGCTGAAACAGTAGAGAAGAAATTGCATTATGTTTATCAGGAAGGTCAGGCGGTTTTCAAATTCGCTGTGACGAAGATGGCTGATGCCGCTGAAGAAATTATGAAGCGCAACAACTTACACAGCGATGATGTATCGTGGTTGATTCCGCATCAGGCGAATAAAAGAATCATTGATGCAACTGCAAAGCGAATGGGATTGGATGATGCTAAGGTGATGATAAACATTGAGCGCTATGGCAACACCACCAACGGAACCATTCCGCTATGCATGTGGGAGTGGGAAAACAAAATGCACAAAGGCGATAACATCGTACTCGCCGCTTTCGGTGGCGGATTTACCTGGGGAGCAATTTATTTGAAGTGGGCGTATGATAGCAAGTAAGCAGTTAGCTATTAGGTTTTAGCAATTAGGAAATTCATAATGAAAAAAGTAATCAGAACATTTTAAAGAAATTAAAAAAACTAACAGCTAACAGCTAAAACCTATTTCGAAATGGCAAATACATCAGACATTAAAAAAGGATTGACAATTGAACTGAATAAAGACTTATGGACCATTGTTGATTTTCAGCATGTGAAACCCGGAAAAGGCGGCGCTTTTGTTCGCACAAAACTGAAAAGCTTAACCAGCGGAAAAGTGGTTGACAATACATTTAACAGTGGTGAATCATTAACTCTTGTAAGCATTGAAAGAA
This sequence comes from Chitinophagaceae bacterium, assembly GCA_023251195.1. GTDB lineage: Bacteria > Bacteroidota > Bacteroidia > Chitinophagales > UBA10324 > UBA10324. The sequence goes on from JAHEZG010000082.1 coordinate 6,331, forward strand.
GAAAACACCAATTCCTGTATAAAGATTTGACCGGATATAATTTCATGGACAATGGAACATTCGAACAGGTTACCCTTGCCGAAGAATTAATTGACGGACACGAGTTTTTAAAAGAAGGGCAGGAAGTGGAAATTATTTTTCAAGCCGATAACGACCGCATCCTCGGTTGCGATTTACCATTGTTTGTGTTCCTGGATGTAACTTATTCTGAGCCTGGTTTGAAAGGAGACACTGCAAACATGCCAATGAAAAATGCAACTCTGGAGACCGGTGCAATCATTCAGGTTCCGCTGTTTGTTGAATCAGGAACCAAAGTAAAAGTTGATACTGTTAAGAAGGCTTATGTGGAGCGCGTGACTACCGGAAATTTCAGAGGTTAATTTTCATTAAGAACATTCCTGAAACCAGATAAATGTTTCTACAATAAAAATTCAATAAATTATTATCAAACACTTTATATATTTCGTTCATCAAATCAGAAAAAAATACCATCATGGATATTAAAGACATACAGGAACTCATTAAGCAGGTAAATAAATTAAACCTTGCTGAAGTCACGATTGAAAAGAAGGATATTAAATTAACTATCAGAACTCACGAACCCGGCATTCCATCAACTTATACTGTAATGCCCCAACAGGCAATGCCTGCTCCAACTTCACAACCGGTTGCCATTCCAACAACTTCAACCCCACAGCAAATTGCCGCAGCCGCTGATGCAAAAGCTACTGCAGCAGCAGAAGCAAACCAAGTGACAATCAAATCGCCAATGATCGGTACATTCTATCGCGCATCAGGCCCTGATAAACCAGCCTGTGTGAATGTTGGCGACGAAATAAAAATCGGCACAGTACTATGCATTATAGAAGCCATGAAACTGTTTAACGAAATAGAATCAGAACAAACCGGTCGCATTGTAAAAATACTGGTAGAGAATGCAAAGCCGGTTGAATACGATCAACCATTATTCCTGATTGAGCCTATGTAAATACAGATTTGATGATTTGGTAATTTGATGATTTGATGATTAGCCTCAATACAATTTCTATCATAAATTTTTTCGATTAAATCATTATGCAAACGAATAAGAAGAACCTGATAGTTGATTTGAGTTTTCAGTTTGCGCTTGAAATAATTGATTTTGTTGAAGTGCTTGAATCAAAAAGAAAATTCCAGATGGTTAATCAATTATTCCGTTCTGGAACTTCAATCGGAGCGAATATCAGAGAAGCTCAGAATTCAGAAAGTAAAAATGATTTCATTCACAAAATGAAAATTGCTGCGAAGGAAGCCGATGAAACAGAATATTGGTTGTTTCTTTCAAAACATTCAAAATCTTATCCTGATACAGATGAACTTTTAACAAAAGTTGAATCAATTAATAAAGTACTTTCAAAAATAATTTCTTCTTCTAAAAAATAATTCAAATCGCACTATTGTATTTCATTATCAAATCATCAAATTACCAAATCATCAAATCAGCATCAAATGTTTAAGAAAATTCTTATAGCTAACCGTGGAGAAATTGCATTGCGCATTATTCGCACCTGCAAGGAAATGAATATTCGAACTGTTGCATTGTATTCAACTGCCGATCGTGAAAGTTTGCATGTGAAATTTGCTGACGAAGCAGTTTGCATTGGCCCTCCGAAAAGTTCTGAAAGTTATTTGAACATGGCGCGCATCATGAGCGCTGTTGAAATTACCGGTGCCGATGCCATTCATCCCGGATATGGATTTTTAGCAGAGAATGAAAAGTTCGCTGAAATATGCGCTGAGTACGGAATGAAATTTATCGGCCCCACATCAAGCATGATTGCACGGATGGGAGATAAAATAAGTGCGAAGGAAACCATGAAGAAGGCCGGAGTTCCTGTTATTCCGGGTAGTGAAGGTTTGCTTACTGATTTAAAAGAAGCAAAAAAAATTGCTAAGAAGATTGGCTATCCTGTAATTATTAAAGCAACTGCAGGTGGTGGCGGAAAAGGAATGCGCATTGTTCGTGAAGAAAATGAATTGGAAGAATCATGGGCAAAAGCAAGACAGGAAGCAGGTGCATCATTCGGTAACGATGGTGTGTACATGGAAAAATACATTGAAGAACCTCGCCACATCGAAATTCAGGTTGCAGGTGATCAGTACGGAAAAGCTTGTCACTTATCAGAGCGTGATTGTTCTATTCAGCGTCGTCATCAGAAATTATTTGAAGAATCTCCATCACCATTTATGACTGATGAGTTGCGAACCAAAATGGGAGATGCAGCCATCAAAGCATGCAATGCAATAAGTTACGAAGGAGTTGGTACAATAGAATTTCTCGTGGACAAGTACCGGAATTTTTATTTCATGGAAATGAATACGCGGATTCAGGTAGAGCACACTGTTACAGAAGAAGTAATCAACTATGATTTAATTAAGGAGCAGATAAAAATTGCAAACGGCGAACCTATCTCCGGCAAAAATTATATTCCTGCCATGCATGCCATAGAGTGTCGCATCAATGCAGAAGATCCTTACAATGATTTTCGCCCGTGCCCGGGAAAAATCACCAACCTGAATACGCCCGGTGGTCATGGTGTTCGAATTGATTCACACATCTATGCAGGATATACCATTCCGCCTTATTACGATTCCATGATTTCAAAAATCATCACAGTTGCACAAACCCGATTGGAAGCCATTGAAACAATGGAGCGCGCACTGAGTGAATATGTAATTGAAGGAATAAAAACCACTATTCCTTTTCATCAGCAGCTGATGAAGAACAAAGATTTCCGTGAAGGAAATTTCACTACAGCGTTCATGAATACTTTTCAACTTAAATAATCAGTAGGCAGTATACAGTCGGCTGTATGCAGTTTTGCAATCCTTTAATTCAGTTGGTAGTTTTTTGCCTTTCATAATTTTTTCATAATGAATTCATTTCAGGATTTAATTTCTTATCAAAAAGGTTTTCTGCTTTCGATGGAAATTTTCAATCTCTCAAAGAGTTTTCCTGTTGAAGAAAGATATTCACTGATTGATCAAATGAAAAGATCATCAAGGTCAACTTGCGCATGTATTGCCGAAGCTTACCGGAAAAGATTATTCGAAGCACATTTTATCAGTAAATTATCTGATGCTGATATGGAAAATACTGAAACACAAGTTTGGTTAGATTTTTCAATGGCTTGTAAATACATTTCAAAACCAATTTATAATGAGTTGATAAAAAAGTCTGAAGAGGTTGGAAAACTAATTGGTTTCATGATGAACAATCCAGCGAAGTTTCAAAATACATTTCAAAAAAATTATCAGAAGAAAAAATAATTTTAACGACAGAAAAACTGTAAACTGCCTACTGTAAACTGCCTACTGACTTATGCACGACCATCCGCACCACGAAGAACATTTTAAAAGCCCCGATATGGTTCGGGATATTGTGATTGGAATGGCCGATGGACTCACCGTTCCATTTGCACTCGCTGCCGGATTGAGTGGTGCTGTTGATTCAAACTTAATAGTTATCACAGCCGGTGTTGCAGAAATTGTTGCAGGAAGCATTGCCATGGGTTTAGGCGGTTATCTTTCTGCAAAAACAGAAGTTGATCATTATCACGCCGAGTTGAAGCGCGAATATTATGAAGTAGAAAAATTACCGCACAAAGAAAAAGAAGAGGTGCAGGAAGTATTAGAGGCGTACGGAATAAGTGAGGCAACGAGAATAAAAGTGGCTGAAGAAATGTCGTTGGATAAAGACAAGTGGGTTGAATTTATGATGCGCTATGAATTGGGATTAGAGAAACCGGACGATAAACGCGCCGGCCGAAGCGCCGCAAATATTTCCATCTCCTACATTGTTGGTGGGTTCATTCCACTCAGTGCCTACTTCTTCACTTCGCATCCGCACGATGGATTGGTTTTTTCATCCATAATTACACTCGTCGCATTATTTATTTTCGGATTTTTTAAAAGCAAGGCAACCGGTCAATCACCTGTTGCAGGCGCATTGCGTACTACTTTGATTGGTGCATTAGCTGCTGCAGCTGCTTTTGGTATTGCTTCGTTAATAAAAGTTTAATTTTTTTCATTCACTTATAAATGTCTCTCGAACATCATGGCAAGCCGGAAATTATGTTTCAACAACAGTTGGACAACGCAAGGCAATATGTTGTTCCGTTTATTCAGCAGGTGAAAACTGAAATCAAAAATTTAAAAGTTCTGGAAATTGGTGCCGGTGAAGCAGGCGTGTTGTGTGCATTTGCTGAACAGGGAGCAGATTGCACCGGATTGGAATTGCAATACTGGCGGGTAGATCGCGGAAAAGAATATGCAAAAGATTTTATCAGTCAGTACAAATTGAACTTGAGAGTTGGAAATTTTTTTGATACTGAGATACAAAAAGAATTCACCGGAAAGTTTGACCTCATTATTTTAAAGGATGTGATTGAACACTTGCCCGAACAGGAAAAGGTGATGAAAATTTTAAAACAGTTTTTGAAAAAAGACGGAATTATTTTTTTTGGATTTCCACCCTGGTGCATGCCATTCGGTGGTCATCAGCAGGTGGCCATTGGTAAATTAGGAAAACTGCCTTACTACCATATTCTTCCACGAAGCATTTACGAATTTGTATTAAAAAATATTTTTCATCAGAGCAATGGAACCATTACTGCGTTGCTGGAAGTACACGACACACAAATTTCCATCAATCGGTTTGAACGGTGTGTTCGTAGTGGGGGAATGAAAATTATGAAGAAGGAATTATTCCTGATTAACCCCATTTATAAATACAAATTCGGATGGAAACCACGCAAGCAAATTCCGATTTTAAAATCAATTCCGTACCTCCGCGATTTTTTTACTACCTGCTGCTATTATATAGTTGCATAAGTTTCATCTTCAGTCATTTCTTATTTTCTTTGCGCACCAAAATAAAAAAACCTATTCTCGCTTGAGAAAAGGATAAAAGAATAAATGAGCAAACGAATTTTAATTACAGGCGCAGCAGGTTTCATTGGTTCGCATTTGTGCGACCGTTTTGTGAGCGAAGATTTTGAAGTGGTGGGAATGGATAACCTGATTACCGGCGACTTGAAAAACATCGAGCACCTTTTCCCGAAAAAGAATTTTGTTTTCTATCATCACGATGTATCGAAGTTCGTGCATGTGCCTGATAAGCTTGATTATATTTTGCACTTCGCATCTCCCGCAAGTCCGATTGATTATCTGAAATGGCCGATTCAAACTTTGAAAGTCGGGTCACTTGGTACACATAATTTGTTAGGTTTAGCAAGAGTGAAAAATGCTCGCATATTGGTTGCTTCTACATCTGAAGTTTATGGCGACCCATTGGTGCATCCGCAAACCGAGGAGTATTGGGGAAATGTAAATCCGGTTGGGCCTCGTGGAGTTTATGACGAAGCAAAAAGATTTCAGGAGAGCATTACGATGGCGTATCACACTTATCATGGATTGGAAACACGCATCATTCGCATCTTCAATACCTATGGTCCGCGCATGCGATTGAACGATGGTCGTGTGTTGCCTAATTTTTTCTACCAGGCATTATCTGGAAAAGATTTAACGATTTATGGCGATGGAAGTCAGACCCGTTCGTTTTGTTATGTAACTGATCTGGTGGAAGGAATTTATCGTTTGCTCTTCAGCGATTATGCGCAACCGGTGAACATGGGCAACCCCGATGAAATCACCATCACACAATTTGCTGATGAAATAATTAAGCTGACAGCAACCACCCAAAAAGTTATTTACGAACCTTTGCCGAAAGATGATCCGAAGCAGCGGCAACCCGATATAACCAAAGCAAGAACTTTGTTAGGATGGGAACCGAAAGTGCAGCGCGCCGAAGGATTAAAAATT
>JAHEZG010000083.1 GCA_023251195.1 Chitinophagaceae bacterium
AGCCGTTTCGGGCCACACGATGTAATCAGTATTCGCATCTGCTTTTTCTGCAGTGAGTTTTAATAATTCATCAAGCTGGTCGCCGATTGTACTGAAATCAAACTTGGTATTGTATGGGTCGATGTTTGGTTGAACAACAACTATGTTTTTACCCGGAGAATCTGAATCTTTATACTCTGTATAAAAAACACTAATCACAAATGAAATAATCATCGGAATAAAAATGATGCACGAAGTGTAAATCCATTTTCTGATTTTTTTTGTTTCGCAATTCGGATTGAAGAAGAAATAATAAATCAGAATGTTACACAACCATATCCAAAGAGAGCCGCCGAAAGTTCCGGTGTATTCGTACCACTGTATCACTTGCGGATATTGCGCTAAACCATTTCCGAGATTGAGCCACGGCCAGGCAAGTTCCCAATTCAGATGCAGCCACTCCAAACACATCCAGTAAAGCGGAAGTGAAATCAATCCCATCTTCCAACCTAATTTTCTTTTTGTGCGCAGGTAAAGAAAAACCGGAATGCACATAAGTAACGGGTTTGCAATGTTGGCGAACAAACCTGCAATCACACTTGAAATATCCTGTGTGCCGTAGTAAGTATTTCCCACCCACCATGTGCAGAATAAATTCCAGAATAGAAATGCGATGTAGTTGTAAAATAAAATCCACCAAGCAGATTTATTTTTTCTTCTCAGCTCATCTTCCAAAATCAATAATGGAACAAACGCAATCAGTAATGTGAAAAAAAATGGTCGCGGTGTCCATCCAAGCCACATGAGAGCTGCGAAGAGTAATGAGTAAGTAAAATATTTTAAATGCTGCATAATTATTTTACCGCAAAGACGCAAAGGCACAAAGAATAAAAAGCAAAAAAACTTTGCGTCTTCGCGACTTTGCGGTTATTGAAATTTTTATTATTCATCTTTCCCGGCTAAAACAAAAACAATTTCTCCTCGCGGAGGTGTAACAGTAAAATGCTGAATCAATTCTGCTAATGTTCCTCTAACTGTTTCAGCATAAACTTTTGTGAGTTCGCGTGAAACACTTGCTTGTCTTTCTTCTCCCATTATTTCTTTTAACTCTTCCATCAGTTTTACTAATCGGTTTGGCGATTCGTAAAAAACTATGGTGCGGGTTTCTTCAGCCAGAGCTTTCAATCTTGTTTGTCTTCCTTTTTTGTGCGGAAGAAATCCTTCAAAGCAAAAACGATTCAACGGAAATCCTGATTCAACCAATGCGGGAATAAATGCAACTGCGCCGGGCAAGCATTCAACTGTTACACTTTCTTTCACGCATTCGCGCACCAATAAAAATGCTGCATCAGAAATTCCTGGTGTGCCTGCATCGCTGATGAGCGCCATGGTTTCACCCATCTGCATTCGTTTCACTAATTGCGGCGTGAGTGTGTGTTCATTATGCTGATGAAATCCGAAAGTTGATGTTGTGATTTCGAAATGCTTCAATAAAAAATTACTTGTGCGTGTGTCTTCACACAAAATCAGTTTCACTTCCTTCAAAATTTTTATTGCCCGAAGTGTGATGTCTTCGAGATTGCCGATAGGAGTGGGGACGATGAAAAGTTTTGACAAGAGAAAAAATTCAGTGGCGAAAATTAATCATTGAGTTAAGCAAATGATGAATAATTTTGTTCCATGATTTTGAATGCAGAAACAAAAAATATTCTCAGCCGCTATTTTGAAACACAACCTGTTTTGAAAGCATTTCTGTTTGGTTCATTCGCTCGGGGTGAAGCGAACGCAAATAGTGATATTGATATTTTGGTGGAGCTTGACCATTCAAAACCTGTTGGGTTAAAATTCGTGAGCATGCAATTGGAGTTGCAGGATTTACTTCAATCTAAAGTTGACCTTGTTTCATCCAACGGGATTTCAAAATATATTCTACCGATTATTGAAAGCGAAAAGCAATTGCTTTATGCAAGAAAATAAAAAAGATTTAATCCGGCTCCAACATATTCTCGATGCAATTTTAGAAATTGATAGATATTGTTTGGAAGCAAGTTTTGATTCTTTCAGTGAAAATTCAATGATGCGGTTTGCTTGTATCAAACAAATAGAAATAATAGGCGAGGCAAGCAATGCTATTTCAGTTTCCACTCGTGAAAAAATTTCTGATATTGAATGGAAGCAAATTATCGGACTGCGACATATTCTGGTTCACGAATATTTTGGAATTGATGAAAGACTGATTTGGGAAATAATCAGAAACGATTTGCCTGAACTAAAAACAAAAATTATTAAACTGCTTTCTGAATTAAGTTAGAAAGGGTATTCTAAAAACTTGTCGTTTACCTGATAATTTTCTCACTCAATCTTTTTGGAGCAATGCTGCAATAAGCGATTGTCAATGCATCTTTCAACATTGATTTTTTCACTTTCGATAATTCAAAAAAGGTGGCGCCTTGTTTTCCCCAACCACCCGGCACAGGATAAATTACTTTCGAATCGAATGAGCAGAAAACAGATTGTTCATTCGTTGGAAGTTTAATCATCACTTTGTTTTCTTTCTCCCAAAGAGTTGTAAATATTTTTTTGTTTACACGAAATGATGGAATTCCGAAATGCGGTAACTCAATTACTTCAGGAAACGAAAGAGCTAATTCGCGAAACGATTTTTGGTCAACCATTTTCAATATTTCTTTCAGCTAAAATCTTTTCTCCCTTTTTTCTGAATCGCATTTGATGATACACAATGTATATGGTGCCAACAACGGTTGGAATCAACCAGCCATATAAGCCGGGTATGAAACCATTAACCACCACGAATGCTGTAACAGCAGCAATGTATCCACCTGTCATTTTTGAAATGTGCTGGTAGAGCCAGAATTTTTTATCCATTGGTTTTGAGCGGAGCATTTGTATATCGCGGATTGCCATTGAACCACCAATGCATGCAAACACAATTAAAACAATTCCATAATCATCACTCTTACTCTTCATGTTAATTCCATATGCAAGCATTCCAATGCCTGTAAGGAGCATCAATCCGGGAAGAAAATATTCTTTCGTTGCGGTTGGTTCGCCTTTAAATAATTTTTTCAAACTAAGAATTCTTCTGCCTGACAGAATCATGTAGCAACTGAAGATTCCAATCGAAAATAAAAAGGTGCTTTCATGATTTGGTAAAAGAGAAATGATAATTGCAAGTGATGCACCGATGAGCATGCAGTAGTAAAATATTTTTCCTGCCGTGCGATGCAGGTTATTTCCCTTCGTTACAATGAGTGCAACTAATCCAACCAGCAATGAAATGCCACCGAATGTTGCGTGTGTGTAAATGAGAATGCGGATGAAATCTTCTGACATAAAATAATTTTAGAAGCGGAAGATAAATTTTCCGTCAATTATTTATGAAAGAATTTCCTGCCTGCTTACAAAGTGCCTCTTCTTTCCTGCTCGGCTTCTATGGATTCAAACAGCGCTTTAAAATTTCCTTTACCGAAAGACTTTGCTCCCTTGCGTTGAATGATTTCAAAAAATAATGTTGGTCTGTCTTCAACCGGCTTTGTAAATATTTGCAGCAGGTACCCTTCTTCATCGCGGTCAACCATGATTCCGAATTTTTTCAGTACTGATAAATCTTCTTTTATAATTCCAACACGGTCGGCAACAGTATCGTAATAACTTCCGGGCACATGCAAAAATTCTACTCCGCGTTTTTTAAATTCTGAAACTGTGAACACAATATCATCCGTTGCAACTGCAATGTGCTGGCAACCTGCTCCTTTATAAAATTCAATGTACTCTTCAATCTGCGATTTCTTTTTTCCGTGAGCTGGTTCGTTTATCGGGAATTTTATTCTGCCGTTTCCATTCGTCATCACTTTACTCATCAGCGCAGTGTATTCAGTAGAAATATCTTTGTCGTCGAAGGTGACGAGATTGGCGAAGCCCATTACCTCTTCATAAAATTTTGCCCACTCGTTCATGTGTCCGAGTTCAACATTGCCAACCATGTGGTCAATGTATTTCAGTCCGATGGGTGTTGGATTGTAATCTGATTTCCATTCCACAAATCCTGGAAGAAAAACTCCTTTATAATTTTTTCGTTCCACAAAAATGTGAACTGTATCACCATATGTGTGAATGCCTGCGAGTGTTACACTTCCGTTTTCATCTTTCTGTTCATAAGGTTCAAAGTAGGATTTTGCTCCGCGCTTCACAGTTTGTTCGAATGCATCGCGTGCATCATCCACCCAAAGTGCAATCACTTTCACTCCATCACCATGCTTGCGAATGTGATTGGAGATTTCACTCTCAGGGTCAAACGGAGTGGTGAGTATCAATCTGATTTTATCTTGCTGCAACACATAAGAAGTGCGGTCGCGCACACCGGTTTCCAAACCTGCATAAGCAAGCGATTGAAATCCGAAAGCAGTTTTATAATAATGCGCTGCTTGCTTTGCATTACCTACATATAATTCCACATAATCAGTTCCGTTGATTGGTAAAAAGTCTTTTGCTTTTTCAAAAACTTTTTCGCCGGAGTAATTGTAATTTTTTACGGTTGTTAAATTTTCCATAACGAGCATTTTAGATTTTTGAATTAAGATTTTTGATTTTTTAAAATTGCCTTAGTTTGATTTTCAGAAGTGCATATTTCACAATTCACCATTCACAATACTCAGCTCATAATTTCTTCTTCAATCCACGAACGGAAATAATTTTTCACTTCCATTTTCATTGCATCTTTTGTAATCATCACGGGATTGAATGGGTCAATCATCACAGCCATTTCCTTGGTTTCTTTTTTACCGATGCTTCTTTCAATGGCACCCGGATGCGGACCATGCGGCACACCACCGGGATGCAAAGTGATTTGTCCTTTCTGAATATTATTCCTGCTCATAAAATCTCCTTCTACATAATATAAAATTTCATCGGAGTCAATGTTGCTGTGATGATACGGTGCGGGAATGGCATCAGGATGATAATCATACATGCGCGGAACGAATGAACAGATGACAAAATTCTTCGCCTGAAAAGTCTGATGAATCGGCGGCGGCATGTGTATACGACCAGTGATGGGTTCAAAATTGAATATGGAAAATGCATACGGATAACTCATCCCATCCCAACCCACCACATCAAACGGATGAGTTTCATAAACATAATCCCATAGCATTCCGCGCTTTTTTATTTTCACTAAAAACTCACCTGTTTCATCATGCGTTTCCAGATTTATCGGAGCGCGAAAATCCCTTTCACAGAATGGTGATGTTTCTAAAAACTGTCCGTAATTATTTCTGTAACGGTCTGGTGTTTCAATCGGGCTGCCTGATTCTAAAAATAAAATGTGATTGTCTTCAGTATCAAAATGAATCTGATAAACAATTCCACGAGGGATTATTAAGTAATCACCATAGCTGAATGTGAGTGAACCAAACATGGTTTTCAATGTGCCCGAACCTTTGTGAAAGAAAAGCATTTCATCGCACTGAGCATTTTTATAAAAATAATCTGTCATTGATTCCTGTGGTGCAGCTACTCCGCATTGCAAATCGTTATTGACAAAAAAAGTTTTTCGGCTATTCAAAAAATCAGTTTGTGGTTTTACATCGAATGAAAGAAAACTCATGGCGCGCATGTTTTCTTCCATGGCAATTTCAGGTTTTACTGAAACCGGTTTCCCGACGGATAAAACTTTTGTTGGCGCATGCAGGTGATACACCAATGAAGAAAGTCCGGAGAAACCTTCGGTGCCGAATAATTCTTCGTGATAAAGATTTCCGCTTTCGTTTCTGAAAACAATGTGTCGCTTGGATGGAATTTTTCCGGTGCTTTGGTAAACAGGCATGAGAAATAATTTTTCTCAAAGGACAGAATGAAAAATGTTTTCAAAAATGATTTTTGTCAGGGAAGAAATTTTCAAATGATTGAAGTATGCTTCGATGAACTCAGCATGACAAAAGTGAACTGTGAATGAACGCAACTATGAAATTTCAAATGCCGTGTTATCTTTTCGCGATTAAAAAATAAATCATGGGAGAACCAATTGATGAAATAATAATTAATAAAGGGAATCAGGAAATGGATTCGGCTTTAGAAAAAATTCAAAACTTCACAGGTAAGTACCCAAAACAACTTTGGTATTTATTTTTCAGTGAAATGTGGGAGCGCTTTTGTTTTTACGGAATGCGTGGTATGCTCACATTTTTTATGGTGAATCAGTTGATGATGGATGAAAGCAAAGCCAACCTGCAGTATGGCGCCACACAAGCTTTTGTTTATGCGTTCACTTTTATAGGAGGATTATTCGCCGATAAAATTTTAGGATTCCGCAAATCACTTTTCTGGGGTGGGTTGCTAATGATAACAGGCAGTTGCATTCTCGCTTATAATCCACATGAATTTTTCTTTTTAGGAATCAGCTTCTCCATTATCGGAACCGGATTTTTTAAACCGAATATTTCCACCATGGTCGGGTCGCTTTATAAAACCGGAGATACCAGAAGAGATGCAGGCTTTTCACTTTTCTATTCAGGAATAAATATCGGTGCTTTGTTGGGTGGATACATTTGCATAGCAATTGGAAAAGATTATTCGTGGAATCTTGCTTTTGGTTTTGCTGCGATTGTGATGACCATCAGTTTGCTCACTTTTGTTTTTACTCAGCGCAGTTTAGGTCCGATTGGATTGTCGCCGTTTGCAAATGCCAATGATGGAAAAAACAGAAAGTGGTACTACTATGCAGTGTATGCAGGGTCACTTGCAATCATTCCTGTAATTATGATGATGGTTGCAAAAACAGAATATACCGATTGGTTTATGTACACGGTTGGCCCTGCCGCCTTGCTTTATATTTTTTATGAGATGACAAAATTTTCATGGGCAGAACAGAAGAAATTATTTGCTGCTCTGGTGTTTATTGTTTTCTCTGTTTTCTTCTGGGCTTTCTTTGAACAGAGTGGTGGTTCGCTCAGCATTTTCGCCGCAAATAACCTGACCAACACTGTGCTTGGAATGAAAGCAGATCCAAATGGCGTGAACAATGCAGCGAATTCTTTGTTCGTAATAATTTTTGCTCCGATACTTGGATTGATTTGGTTGTGGATGTCAAACAAAAAAATTGAACCGAACACAGTTGTGAAATTCGGTTTAGGATTTTTATTTCTTGCACTTTCATTTTATACTTTCTACGCCACACGATTTTTTGCAAATGCAGAAGGTATAACATCACTCGATATGTTTACACTCGCATACTTCATCATCACATTTGGTGAATTGTGTTTGTCGCCAATCGGTTTATCAATCATGACTAAACTCTCGCCCAAACCGTTACAGGGGGTTATGATGGGAATGTGGTTTTTAGCCAGCTCTTACGGACAATATGCCGCCGGAATTTTGGGTGCAGGAATGACCAGCCCAGGCGAAAATGCAACTGTAACAGAAAAATTAATTTCATATACCGACGGTTATAAGCAACTTGCTATCTATGCGCTCGTTGCAGGCATTGTTTTAATAATCATTTCGCCTCTTGTGAAAAAATTAATGCAGGAAGTAAAGTGATTTGCACAAACAGCATTATCATTTACATTTGCCGGCATCAGGTCGGATGGCCGAGTGGCTAGGCAAAGCTCTGCAAAAGCTTCTACAGCGGTTCGAATCCGCTTCCGACCTCTGATAAATACAAAACCCCTGAATTTTTTTCTTCAGGGGTTTTTTGGTTTTAATTGATTCAGTGTTTTTATTTCTGGGAAACAATTTTAAATCAACTCAAATAATTATGAGGCTTTTATATTTTGTTTCTGTCAGCATATTTCAAGAAAATACAATTTGAAATTTTAAAAGTTAATTGTAATGGTGTTGAGTCCGTTTTTTTTTGCGGAAAGTGTTATCTGACTCTTTTTTACTTGAGTTGTGTCAACATATTTCGTGAGGATAAAAATAAAAAAGCCCCATACAAAAATTTGCAGGGGCTTGTTATCTGAAACAATATAGTAATTACATTTTTGTGATTTTTGAAATACTCTGGCCTAGCTTGGTGGTTAAAATAATGTTGTAGTTTCCAGCTGGTAAATCAAAAATATTCACATCAAATGTATAATCACCTTTGACGCACATATTATTTAAGATTGTCTTTAATTTTTTTCCTGAAATATCAAACAAATCTAAACTTACCAATCCAGTATTCGGAAGGGAATACTTAATGGTAAATTTATCATTGGCTGGATTGGGGTAAGTAGTTAAATCAAAATTTTGAGATGATGGTGCGAATGCTAAAACAGATCCTGAACCTGTAACCATTATGTCATCGATGCTAATTAAATTATCATCAACAGTGCCGTGGCAAAAAGCAAGATAAATTGTTTGTCCGGCATATCCGGCTAAACTTGCGCTATCAGGTCTCAAAACACCTTTCCATCTTGCAGAGTCACCGTTATCTTCCAACCAAAGTCCATCAGCACCAAAAACAAAACCATTTGAAAAGGTGTAATCCGCAAAACTATGGCTGCTGTCTCCGGATAAAAATTCAGCATACAATTTTAATGTATCAGAAAAATTATTGTCAAAATTTTGCGTTGTTGAAACTAAAACCTGCAAGCCATCCAAATATCTGGGAGTTTGACGGGGTGCCGATTTCCAATAAAACATACCTGATGCATCATTTAAATGAATCGGAGGCAGTATTAAATAATTTGCGACAGGTGATGGATCTAATGTCCATGAATTACTGGCCATAACCGTGTTTGCTGAATCTACATTCGCAAATCCTCTTGTTATAAACCATTCATTTGGTCTGCTTCCTCCACTTTGGTCAACAAGTCCGTCTAAGTCAGCATCAATCCATGTAGTATCATTACCTGTAGGAGTGGTAATAATAATATTTGCATAGGTCGTAGTGTCTTGAAAATCTTCGCTAAGAATAATGTTCTGAGCTTTTGAATTTAAGGTTAATGCGATTGCTAAAGCGCAAAGGGTGTAAAATTTTTTCATTATTATTTTTTGTTTTTGAATGCAGCGAATGTATAGAAGTTTTTGAAAAAGAAAAGTCGTTTTTTGATTTATGTTTTTTCTGAAAAAAAGAAATGTATCTATCGGATGGAATAAATAATTAATCCACTCAATAGTTTGGGCTCGAACCAGGTGCTCTTTGGGGGCATAATTTCTCCCGCGTCGCTCACATCAAAAAGTTGTTGCATACTCACGGGATACAATGCAAATGCCACCGCCGATTTTCCTTTGTCCACTCTTTTTTCTATTGATGTTAATCCCTTGGTGCCTGGATAAAAATCCATTCGCTTATCTGTGCGAGGATCTTTTATTCCGAGTATCGGATCTAAAATATTATTCTGAAGTATGGAAACCACTAATCGATTTACCGGATCATTTTTATAAGTGTTCGGTTTTGGTGTGAGTTCAAACCAATGTTCACCTAAGTACATGCCTATTTTGTGTAATGATGAGGGCGCAAATTCGTTTTCATTAATTGCTTTCACATCAAATTTCTCTTTCACTTTTTCAATCAGTTCTTCATTGCTTAAACCATTCAAGTCTTTTACAACTCTGTTGTAATCATAAATTCTTAATTGATTAGATGGAAACAAACAGGTGAGCAAATAATTGTAAGGTTCGGTTCCGGTGTGATGTGGATTTGCTTCGCTCATTAACCTGGCAACACGCGCAGCCGATGCAGCGCGATGATGACCATCGGCTATGTAACTGACATCCACTTTCGAATTAAATAAAATTTTAAGTCGCGAAATAATATCTTCATCATTCACTACCCACAATGAATGATAGGCATCGTTATCGGATATAAAATGATATTCAGGCACAGTAGCTTTCACCTGATTTATTAAAGTATCAATTTCGTTCACCGGATTGTAAGCCAGAAAAATAGGGTTCGAACTCATGCCTGTTACCATCATGTGTTCAACATTCTCTAATTCTTTTTCTTCGCGCGTGTGTTCGTGTTTTTTTATTTTGTTATTAAAATATTCATCCACATGATAACACACCACTACTCCCGTCTGACTGCGTCCGTCGAGCATTTGACGATACACATAAAAACATTCAGTCGTTTCTTCAACCAGAATTTTATCGTTTAATAATTTATCGAAATATTTTTTCGCATGTTCAAATAACTGCGGATCTGTTTTAGAAGTTGAATCAGCAAAATCAATTTTCGGTTTCACTATGTGCGCAAACGAGTACGGATTTTTTTTCGCTTCGTCTCTGCGTTCCGGTTCGTTCATTAAATTATTCGGA
The DNA here is from genome assembly GCA_023251195.1 of Chitinophagaceae bacterium. Taxonomy (GTDB): domain Bacteria; phylum Bacteroidota; class Bacteroidia; order Chitinophagales; family UBA10324; genus UBA10324. The sequence goes on from JAHEZG010000083.1 coordinate 10,240, forward strand.
AACACTGCCACTTTATCTACCAGCGTTTTCACCGGTCGTATTCCTTTAAAAGGAATGATTCTATCCATTTACTGTAAAATTATTTTTTAAAATAGTTGATGATAATATCTGCTACCTCGTTACCAATTCGTTCCTGTCCTTCCAATGTGGAAGCCGCAATGTGCGGGCTGAGTGAAACCCGTTCGTGCTTTAATAAATTTTCATTCGGTGTTGGTTCATTCATAAAAACATCAATACCTGCAAACGAAATTTTTCCGTTGTTTAAAAATTCAAGCAAATCATTTTCATTCACCACACCACCACGAGCACAATTAATTATGCCGACACCTTTCTTCATTTTTTCAAAATCATTTTTATTCAGCACTTCATGTTTACCGGAAACATGTACTGAAATAAAATCGCTGTTCGACACTAAAAAATCTTTATCAATTGTGTTGGTTGAAATAAAAACAGATTGTTTGTTCGGAAAATCCATTTTAATTTCAACCGTGTTTGCACGCAAATCATAGGCAAGCACTTTCATTCCCAAACCGTAAGCAATACGCGCCACTTCGATTCCGATATTTCCGAAGCCAATAATGCCGATTGTTTTTCCGCGCATCTCAATACCTTTTGAATATTTAGATTTCAATTCCTTAAACTGTGATGCACCATTCATATACATTTCGCGATTCGAATCATGAAGAAACCGGGCGCAACAAAACAGGTGAGCAAAAACCATTTCGGCCACCGAGTTTGATGATGCAAGCGGAGTATTTCTAACTGCAATATTTTTTGTTTCAGCGAACGCAACATCAATATTATCGACACCAACACCACCGCGTACAACCAATTTCAATTTGTGGGCTGCTTCCAGTTCCTGCTTTCTTATTTTGGTGGCACTGCGCACAATCACCACATCATAATCATGAATGTGGGCAGCTAAATTTTCCTGTAAAATTTTATGAGTAGAAACTGCAAATCCACTCGCAGCCAATCGGTCAATCGCATTTTTATCCAACCCGTCGTTGGCAAGAATATTTATCATTAAGAGAAAAATTTTTTCGGCAAACTTAAATGATTCGGGATGGAAAACGGGAGAAGCCTTTATTAAAATTATAAATCAACAGCACAATGGAGATCGAATCACATTACACATATAACCATAATTGTCACCGTCACACAGAGCTTGTTGAATTGTTGTCTAAGGAACATTTCGGATCTCTAATCGGAAAGTGTTTTTTTGGAGAAAAGAATGCAGCGCATTTGTTTGTCTTCAATGGTTTGTCAGAACTCTGGTTTGACTTTAATGCATCTGCCTTGCGGCAGTAGTTAAATTCAATATGATGTTGAAAACAATACTAAATTAACATCAATTAATCTTTCTAATTATTATAATCTGATATAACTAATTTAAAAAAATAATGAGTGAATAACAAAATGCACTATCCATTCTTCAAAGCAAACTCCCTCATAACACCAACCAACACATCAATCCCCTCCATAGGCATAGCATTATAAATCGAAGCCCTGAATCCACCAACTGAGCGGTGCCCCTTAATACCAATACACCCTGCATCCTTAGCAGCGTTCGCAAAAGCCTCTTCCAACTCAGGTTTATTAATAGTAAAAGTCACATTCATCCGCGAGCGGTCCTCCTTTGCAATTACTCCGGTGAATAATGGATTGCTATCAATTTCATTATACAACTTCATCGCCTTCTCTTCATTCATCTTCTCCATCGTTGCTAATCCACCCATTTTCTTAATCCACCTCAAAGTCAACATCGAAACATAAATAGCAAAAGTGCACGGAGTATTAAACAATGAGCCTTCTTTTATATGCGTCCTGTAATCTAAGATCGTTGGAATTTGCCTCTTAACTTTACCAAGCAAACTCTCACGAACCACAACAAGAGTAACACATGCAGTCCCCATATTCTTCTGCGCCCCTGCATATATCATAT
>JAHEZG010000398.1 GCA_023251195.1 Chitinophagaceae bacterium
GAACAACACCGTCACAGAATAATTGTTTCAGAGCAGAATTTTATCCAATGAATTATAGTGGCTTTAGTGGTCATGTATTAACCGCAGGTTTACCACTCGAAATAAATCCTTTGCCTTACACCTGTGAATTGGATACTGCAACAAATACCGGAGTTGGAATTCAAACTGTTTTTTCTTCCAACAATGATTTTATTATTTACCCGAATCCATCGAATGGTGAATTCAAATTGTTAAGTAAAAATATTGATTGGAAAAATTCTGAAATAAAAATTTATGATTTATCAGGAAGAGAAATTTTTATCCCAACTATTATTTTAAATTCAGAAATTCAGTTCAATTCAAAATCATTGAACAGTGGAATTTATTTTATTTCTGTTTTTTCAGAGGAGAAATTTTATCGGAACAGATTTGTGATTGCGGAATAAAATTTATTACTGAGTTTTCGGAATCACTTCGTATTCGGCTTCAAAGGGGATGTAATTAAATTCACCATTAGGGTTGATTGTTTTTAAAGCACCATAGTATTGATATTTTCCTGTTTTGGTTGGCGTTACTGTGTACTTACCCGCACCATTTTCAAACTTTAGTTTTTTTTCATGCAATACAGGATTCACTTGTGTTATTCCAAACTCCCATTCATTCACTTTTTTAGCATTTGAATTCTTATCGCCAACTATAACATCATAAGTTGTCAGCATTGACCTAGTTGTTAAAAAAATATGAGAAGAATATTCTTCACCTAAGTGAATGAAGTTTTTGTTTGCTAAAACAAAAGGAGTGAATCTATCAACTCGCATATCACTCGTATATATGTTACCTAAGATTCTTCTCTTCATCATATATTCTGCAGCATAGCAATCTGAAATGAATCTATCAGCATTCAATACAAATGTTAAAAGCTGCTCAGGGGTTCGATTTAAACTTATCCAATCTGAATAACTTGTTTCAACATTGAATAATATTGTTTGATCTAGAATTTGTTTGAAGTCCTTTTTCATATCGGGATACTTGCATTGTGCAAGTAGTTGATCAGAAGATGATTTGATTTTATCTGCGAGTTCACTTAATTCCTTTTGAGAGTAAGATGTAACCCTTTTGCTATTTGAAAGATGATTACCCTTTTCAAATTCAAAATTCCCTGAGCCATCAAATTGTGATTTATTTTTCCATCCACTGTTTTGTTCAATCTTTATATATCTGAAATGATTAACACTTTCTCGCAGGGAACTCAAAATTTGTGAAACAGAGTCAGACATGTCATACCATGGTTTTGTTTTCATTTGATCTCTATCCATTTTATCTAGGAAAGCATATTCGACAATATCAATTTCTCTTTTCATATTCATATTAGTCATCCGTAGTGTTCTTCCGAATTCTTCCATCATCTTTATTGGAACAACAACTTCCTGTTTCGGAAAAAAGAAATAGAAAATTACTTTTCCAAAACAAAACATTCCAAAAACAGAAAATGCAATTACAACTATGCGAAGATTGCGGAGTGAAAAAATGTTTTTCATAATTTTCAATTGATGATGTAACGGATAAAAATAGAAATGTGCATTTGAAATGAACAAGTTTCATTTCAATACGAATTTTATTTTTACTGCACAGAATATCAGCATGGCGAAACCTAAAGTCAAACGAAAAAAAACTGTTACAGCTAATCGAAAAAAAATTGTTGCAGTTAAACTGAAAAAAACTACCCTGGCTAAACGAAAAAAACCGGATATGCTTTTCAGCGAAATAAAAATGCTGGTAGAGCAAACCCGCAATCAGGTTGCTGTACAGGTGAATCAATCGCTTACTTATTTGTACTGGAACATTGGAAAATTAATTCAGCAGCACATACTCGAAGGCAACCGTTCTGCGTATGGAAAAGAAATTGTTGCGACAGTGTCGCAACAATTGACTGAAGAATACGGGCAGGGATATAATTATTCTGCACTAACCCGCATGATGAAATTTTATGATTATTTTCCAAAGGCAAACATTCTTGCGACAGTGTCGCAACAATTGAGTTGGAGTCATTTCATTGAGTTGGTTACAATAGAGAATGAAGTGCAGCAAATGTTTTATACGCAAATGGCAATTGCTGAATACTGGAGTGTGCGCTTGCTTCGTGAACGAATAAACAGCATGTTGTTTGAACGAACTGCGTTATCAAAGAAACCTGAAAAATTAATTAAACAAGAGTTAAAAAAAATTTCATTCAGTGCAATTGAAAATCCTGAATTGGTTTTTCGTGATCCATATCTTTTAGATTTTTTGGATCTGAAAGAAACATTTTCTGAAAAAGATTTAGAAGATGCAATACTCGCGCAACTGCAAAAATTTATTACTGAATTAGGTAGCGATTTCGCTTTCCTCGCCCGGCCAAAACGAATTATCATTGATGGAATTGATTATAAAATTGATTTACTTTTTTATCACCGAGGATTAAAATGTTTAGTTGCCATTGATTTGAAACTCGAAAAATTTCGTTCTGCTGATAAAGGACAAATGGAATTATACCTGCGATGGTTAGAAAAACATGAACAACGGGAAGGAGAAAATGCACCGGTGGGATTGATACTTTGTTCGGATAAATCAGATGAACATGTTGAACTGTTATTGTTGAAAGAAGACCGTATAAAAGTGGCGAAGTATTTCACACAACTTCCTTCAATGGAACTTCTGAAAAGGAAATTACACAAAGCAATTTTAATTGCACGACAAAAAACAGGGAACTACCCGCAACAGAAAAATAAAAATCGTCGCAGCAAATAAATCATAATTCTAAAATCATAATTCTAAAACCCAAAAATGTATTCCTCCCTCCGAGATTTTATAAAACAATTGGAAGATGCCGGCGAACTCGTTCGCATTAAAGAACAAGTAAATCCTGAATTAGAAATTACTGAAATCACCGATCGCATTTCTAAAAATCACGGGCCGGCTATGTTGTTTGAAAATACCGGGACTGGAATTCCATTTTTAATAAATGCTTTCGGCTCTGAAAAGAGAATGTGCATGGCACTTGGTGTGAAGCATCTCGATGATGTAACACTTCGGATAGAAACACTTTTCAAAACG
>JAHEZG010000399.1 GCA_023251195.1 Chitinophagaceae bacterium
ATGATCAAGTTACATTAGTAGAAAGCAGAAATGATATTTTAGTTTTTTCTACTGATGTGTTATCGCATAATGTAGTGGTGAAAGGAAGCGCGACGGTTCACTTAAAAATTTCTTCAGACAGAAAGGATACTGATTTTGATATTCGATTGACAGATGTATATCCTGATGGAAGATCAATGCTTGTGAATCATGAAGCCACGCGCATGCGATTCAGAAACGGAACTTCGGCAACTGATACGGCAGCATTGATTCCGGGAACTGTTTACGATTGCACTGTTACACTTCCGAATACCTGCATTACTTTTTTAGCAGGACATAAAATTCGTGTGGATGTTACATCAAGCAATTATCCTGCTTTCAATCGCAACATGAATACGAATGGAATTATGTATCCCGGAAATAGTCTCGACTCATTGGTGAATCCTTTAATCGCGAACAACACAGTTTACCTGAACGGCACAAATTTTTCTTACATCACATTACCGCAATCAGGATTTGATTATGTGAATAGTGAATTGTCAAATGTTTATGATGTTTCAATTTTTCCAAATCCAACTTCCGACATATTAAATATTTCATTTTCAAAAAACATTTCGGGAACTATTTCACTTTGCGATTTGCAGGGAAGAATAATTCTTACCAAAAAAATTTCCGGAACTGAAAATTCAATTTCACTCAAAAATATTTCAGCAGGAATTTATTTTGTGAAAGTTGAAAGTGAAGCAGGAATTGATGTTAAAAAAGTGGTTGTTGAATAATTTTCTTTAATGTTTTTAATTCAGCACACATTCATTAAAATCAAAACAATTCATATCTTGTGACCAATAAAATTATTGTCGCATGAAACAATTTTTATTCATTCTTACAGTTTGTTTTTTTCAAAATTTTCTATTCGCACAAAAGCCCCCATTAATTCCAGCAAATAATGTCCCTCCTGGGTGTGTACTTGGAGGCGATGGCGTTATTTATAAAGGAGTAAACAAATTAGGAGAAAGAAATTACTCTATTCCCGAAACGAATTCAAGGAATGTTTCAAATTGGTCATCACTCAGTTCAATGCCGGGATTTGAAGGCTCCGGAGGAAATGTATATTCATCATCATCCAGTGGAGATAGCGTTTTAGTATGTGGTGATTTTACAACGGTATGTGGTAAAAAAGCCGATGGAGTAGCATTATATAGTTCCTCGTTAAACCATTGGACAACTTTTCCCGACCAGCCGTTAATGCCAATGTTAGTAGCACTTTATAACAATGAAATTTATTTATGTGGGTATGCGCAGGATACGGTTTATTATAAAAATGAATGGATTCTAAAATTTAATTCATCGCTTTCAAAATGGGATACAGTTGCAGGACCTATTTATACTATCAATGGTTCGGTTTCAATTAATGCGATGGTAGTTAATTCACAAAATATTTTTATTAATGCCTACAACGGATTCCATTTTAATGGAGTGATATTTAATTCAGGATTGATCGCGATAAATAAAATTACTCATCAGGCATTTTCATTATGTGACAGCATGCTTATTCATTACAACGATACAACTGTTTACAACGGAAGCACATATCAAATTGCTGCTGACAATGAAAATCTTTTTGTACTTGGATCATTTGATCAGATAAATACATTACCGGTTACAACTCTCGCAAGATTAAATTTAACAACAATGCAATGGGACTCCATGTCTTATAATTACGGAGCTCAACCCTCGTTGATAAAAATTTTTAATGGGGACCTTTATGTACAAGCCACGACCAATGGACAAAATATTCATTATAGAATTTTTAAATGGAAGAAGAGCAATTCGATCTGGAGTAATACAGGATTTGATTTGTTGGGAGGGAATGGAAATTATTACTATGATTTCGATTTAGATGGCTCAACAATTTATATAGCGGGGCAGCGAAATGATGCGCAATATTATTGGCATGTTGATTTTCGAAAATATGATTTGATCAATCATACTTTAACAAATATTGATACAATTAGCGGAGGATATTTTCAACATTGCAATTTATTAACTGATCATTCTCTTTTCGCCAGTGGATTTTTCAGAACAATAAATGGAATTGATTGCGGATCAATTATAAAATACACAAACAATAGCTATTTTGATTTAGGAACAGGTGTAAGCAATTCATATGTAAATGTCATAGTGCCTTATGGAAACCAATACATAATTGCGGGTGAATTCAAGTATATCAATAATATAAACTACAACAATATTGCGTTGTGGGATCCTGTTACAAATACTTATCAAGCACTTGGGGCAGGTGTTTCGGGATGGGTTAACGATGTTGATGTTGTAGGTGATGATATTTATATTGGCGGTGGTTTCATGTATGCCGGTGGTATTGAAAGTCATGGTATTGGTAAATACAACATGACAACACATCAATGGGTTTCGTATGGTAATCATTTAGATAACTGGAATATTTTTTCAATGACTACGATGGATAATAAAATATTTGTTTCAGGATGTTTTATGGTGGATTATTATGATGAATCTTTAAGTGCCTGGCTGGCTAACCAATATAATTGGGGGCCTAGTGGAATGCGTGTTTATAAACTGCTTAAGAAAGATAGCAGCATTTTAATGCTTGGAAGTTTTGATGCTGTTTACAATGGAGGATGGATGAATATGATTGATAGCTGTGGTGGAATAATTCAATATTTTCCTACAACCGATTCATTTCAAAAAATTAATTTTCCAAATAATATTTATACCTATGGTTTTGAATACGGTTTAATTAACGGGGATGATTTCTATGGAGTTTCCACAATGAAATATACCAATTCCGGATTACTGTGGTCAACAATTTCTCATTATTCATTTATAAGCAATCAATGGAATTCCCTTGATACAATAGCTTATAGTTATTGTGATGCAATGGCAGTTAACGACAGTAATTTATATATCGGTGGACAGTTAACAAAGCTTAACAACGATTATTCCTCCTTGTTAGTTTACAATTTTAATTCAGTTGGCTGGTGCCATGCCGGATATCATACTAACAATGAAATGCAACCTGATGTAAAAGCGCTATGTGCAGTAGGAAATAAA
>JAHEZG010000400.1 GCA_023251195.1 Chitinophagaceae bacterium
TGATTCTTGAAAAAGATAATAATGAAAAATCAACTAATGCTGAGAATGTATTGCTAAATAAGTTAGCATTAAGTTAAGTTAATTCATTTTCATATCTAAGAAAGTTTTGTAACTAATTTAAAATTTCAAATCCAACAACTCATTCTACTTTCGACCGTTGAGTATTTTTTTCGAGCCACTTTGTACTTTCATAAGAACTATTCATACTGAAAAATTCGTTCCTTAACGCATTGAAATTACGGAATCAATTTTCATTTGGTTTTTTTCGAAAGCAAGGGAAAGTTCTTACTTCATTTTTATTTTCAAGACAAAAAAATATCCCTAAGTAGAAACGCATCATATTTGTAATAACCAAAAATAAAAGCAGAATTTATGTGTGTAGTAAGAAACAGTTTAATGAATCATTTTATTTCTTATCACCACCTGCTGCACTGTTAGTTGTTGTTGTTGTAGAACTTTTTGTTTCAGATTCGGTTGTAGTGATTTCGTCTGTTTCGTCTTCTGAATCTTCAGTAAATTTCTGAGCAACCTTGCCACCGAAAGCAATACCGAGAATATAGACCCATGTACTGTCAATTTTAAAATCTTCGAACGAACTTGTTTGCCAACCAATCTTTATTGTAATGGCAGAAAACACCAAAGCAACAACCAACACCATGAACCGCATAGTTGAAAACGATTGGGGGTCATTGCTACTCTCTCTCAAAAGGCTTGGCATAGCAAACACAGAACCTATTAAAAGGAAAACCATAGACACTGCCGCTATGGTACCATCGGATGCAATGCCATCGGTGTAGTTGATGGATGCGGGTATGCAACTCATTACAATTGCGGCTGCAAATCCCGCAATGGAGGCAAGTATTAATACCTGACCTGTTCTTTCCAAAAAGGAGATTTCTTTTTTTGTGTGACTCATTTTGTTAGTGGATTTTAATGTCAAGAATTGGATGAAGTTCTATTCCGTTTTTTTCATTACGACCTTTCTGACCGTGTGGCGGATCAAAGAATGCAACACCGGTAATATCATAAGTATGATCGCGGTAATGTTTGCCAGTGAGTAATGGTTGAAAATCAGTTCGCACTTTTTTAAATATTTCAATGGCAGGTGAATGACGATTGTTTTCACAATGGTAATCAGGCATTTCAGCTATCATGGTCTGGTTGCCTTGTTTTAACACAAGGTGATAATCGCCATCAGCACTCGATTCGTTTTTAACTAAATCAATTTTGCAGTTCTTAATAAGGTACACTTTTTTTTCAGGTGAGTGTCTGTAAAACTCAGTATCACGGTTCGGATTAAAAGTGAGGGGAAGATTTCCAAGGTTGGCAATGGATGAAGATATAATGTGGTCGTAATCCACCTCGCCTGCAGCAGCATCCTGCAAAGTTTTTACATCCCACCGTTCAACTCCGTGACACTCCTTTACTTTATCAGCAGTTGTAAGTGACTGTCCAGCAAAGGTGAGACTCAACAAAGCAAACAGCCCGGCCATGCCAATGTTTTTTTTTGATTGTTTCTTTTTCTTGTGTGTTGCCATAGTTTATTTTAATTAATCTGACTGATTATTTGATGTTGATTCAAAGCAAAACATATTTGAATATTGAGTTATAGTTGATTGACGATGTCTAATGTTTCAAGAAAAATCGAGTAAAATGATTTTGTTTAAAGCAAATTCTATTATCAGACTATGGAGTAAAATTTGTTGTAAAGCCAAACTGAAACCTTTTAAGTAGTCCGGTATTTAATCTTTGATTATCAAAAAAATCTTGAGCTTGAATATTGAAACCAAAAACAGGGTTTCTAATTCCATTCTTGTCTTGCTTTGTAAAAATGAAAATAAAACCAACATCTGTTTTCGGTAAATTATTAGAAATTAAATTTTTTATATAAAAAGTATATCCAATCTTTAGTTTTGAAGCATTTGCAGAGGAAAGGGCATCTGTTGCAGTACACTTTGTAATTGAAAAACTCATTGGATAACTATCATATTCCAAGAGCTTCCCGTCCTTAGCATTTTTTGTTACAATAACTTGCCTTTCAATAGATGTTGAAGCATCAAAATCTGATTTTACATCTTTTACTTCAACGCTTTTTAAATCTTGATAATTATCTTTTCTAGAATATCCAAATCTGAAATTTATTATAATAGTTGATGCAACTAATAAGTTATAATTTCCAATTAAGTTAAATCCTGAATGATTAACTGTAGAAAGTTGTTTATCAAAAGAGGTATCTTTTTTATAGAATGAATATTTATTTTGGTCTATGCTAAGATTAACTCCGCCCCAAGCAGTTTTTAAAAATAAGGGGACTTTTGTAAAGCCATATGAAATATTGACACTTGGAGAAAATTGGCTATTTGAAAATACTGAAGCGTAACCATCTGTAGGCTTGGCTTTAATTCCAAATTGATGCACAAAATAATTACTCGGATCATGGAGTACAGTCGAAATAAAATAATTAAAACCAAAGGTTTGATCTCCGGTATTTAATTTTATTAAACCAAGATTATTGGCATTTAAATTTGCACTATTAACATTATTTGCTATCTGATCTCCAGAAATATCTTCTAATAAAACTTGACCGAAGCAATTTATTAAAGAAAAAATTAGAATTATTGTTATTAGTATTTTTAGCATGATTTTTTTAATTTTAAATTATGTAAGAAGAATGTGCATATTCTTTATCCTTTACTTTCGAAATAACTTTTTTATCTTGGCTAATATTCTTAATTAAAACTTCGCAGGTTATGCTTCCACCAGATATGCCTCGACAACTTGCATAAACATCCAAAGATTCATCTTCAATATTATAACCAGGAAGTTTTTTATATCGATAATCCGTTTCTTGTAACCAATCTAAAACTTTTTTACTTTGGTCTGTTGAGTCTTCTAAAAAAATTTCCCAAGTTAAGATTGATCCAAAAGTCTTAACTCGTAATTCTAAGTCAAATGTTTTCATAGTTAAATTTTTTGCCTACTCTTTGATAGGATTTTCGGCTTTCTCCCTAAATTTTATTCTAACTATACATACTTATATCCAAGTTCATCGATGCTCTGAAC
>JAHEZG010000001.1:0-29459 GCA_023251195.1 Chitinophagaceae bacterium
GGTAATCACATGAATGCGCATGCCTTCATCATAATTTCCGGTGGCGCTGTTATACAAACCAATTCCACCAGTGGCAAACGAATTATCAAGCGAACCATTTGCATTGAAACGAACAACCAAAGTATTGCGGAAAGCAGCAATGGAGCTTCCGTTATTTGCTTTTTCTTTTCTGCCCGAAACAATTACTTTATTATTTCCATCCACTTTTATATCCATGGTTTCAAACCAATGATCATTGTTTCCGGTGGCAACTGTGGCAGAACCATCTGTATCAAAAGTGATATCCGGCACTCCGAGATTGTTTAACTTCATCACATAAAAGCTTGTAAAAAAACTGCTTCCGGTAATAAAAATATTTCCAACCTGATCAACCGCAATCGCATTGCAGGTATATAGCGAAGGAAACTCCTTAATTCCATTCGTGCCAAAAGTGGTGAGGAATGTACCGGTCGGAGTTATTGCAGCTACATAAGGATAAGTATTGGTGCCGCCAATGTTTGTAGAAGTCGTGCCGCAGATATAAATGTTGTTGTTATACATCACCATTCCATTGATTCGGGTTGCCACTTCCATAATTGAAATGGTGATTGAACCACCGCTTCCGTAGGTTGCATCAACACTTCCGTCTACATTAAACCTCTTGATTCGGGCATCGCCATTACCAAACGGATTGCAGCCCACCAGAATTTTTCCATCACTTTGTATAATTACATACTCGCCTAAACGACCGCCATCACTAACTAGCAAACCATCGTTATCAAATGTGTTATCTAAACTGCAAGGAATTTGTGCTGAAGCCGAAACGATATTGATCAGCAGGAGAATTGTAATTGTAAAATTTAATTTCATGATTTTGAATTGTAGTTTATTTATATCAATGTAAATATAACGAACGAACATATTTGTTTGTGGTAAGAAGAAAAACAATATACATTTCTTGCTTAAAATATTTTTGGGTTAATGAGTAAGAAACAGGAGAAACCACAAAGGAAAAAACAACAGCAACAAGAACCTGCATCGTTTCAAAAATGGATTTGGCTCGCTGTAATTCTGATTCTCACTTACATTTCTTTTGCCCCGTCAATGGACAACGAGTGGACCAACTGGGATGACCCGGTTTATGTTTTAGAAAATCCGTTAATCACTAATCCGAATACACCCACTAAGGATATTATCACAAAACCTGTTTCACTCAACTATCATCCGCTCACCATGCTGAGCTTGAAATGGAATTACGAAAGTGTGAAAACCGCTCCGCATGCTTATCACCTAACCAATGTACTGTTACACTTGATTAACACCGCTTTGGTTTTCTTCTTCATTCTGATGCTAAGCGAAAGTTTAGTAATGTCGATTTTTATTGCTGCATTGTTTGGTATTCATCCCATGCATGTGGAAAGTGTAAGCTGGATTTCGGAGCGGAAGGATGTGCTGTATGTTTTGTTCTTCGTGCTCGGAATGATTTGCTATCTGAAATATCTCGACACGAAAAAAATAATGTGGATGATTATTACTGTAGTGGTTTTTATTCTTTCGTGTTTATCAAAAGCAATGGCGGTTGTGTTTCCTGTTGTGTTGCTGCTGATTGATTATTTAAAAAACAGGGAACTGAATTTTAAACTTGTGCTGGAAAAAATTCCACTCTTTATTATTTCACTCATTGTCGGTATCGCTGCATTTCGTATTCAGGCAACTGATGCCATTGCCAAACCCGAAACCTTCACCATCCTGCAACGAATCATGTTCGCTTCGTATGGCGCATGGTTGTATGTGGTGAAATTCTTTGTTCCGATAAATCTTTCTGCTTTCTATCCATATCCGTTATCAGATAACGGAGTTTCTGTTTCCATTGAATATTATCTCGCGCCTATTGCGTGGTTCGCTGTTGCTGCCATTGTGTTTTTCTTTTTCAGAAAACATAAACCCATTGTGTTCGGATTGCTTTTCTTTTTCACCACTGTGATTCTGGTGTTACAGTTTATTTCTGTTGGTAGCGCCATTGCTGCTGACCGTTACAGTTATCTGGCATACATCGGACTTGCTTACATTCTTGGCTGGTTGTTGAATCAGTTTTTTGTTCAGGGAAATAAATTATACAACATGCGGATGGTTGCGGTTTCTGTTGCTTCCATTTGCATTCTTGTTTTTGCGTATCAAACAAATGCAAGAACAAAAGTGTGGAAGAACACCGAAACACTCTGGACCGATGTTATCAATCAATATCCGCATCGCATTGAAGTGGCGTACAAGAACCGCGGCAATTATTATGGAAAAGAAAAAGGAATGTTGAACGAAGCAATGGCTGATTATAAAGTTTTGCTTGCCATGAAAACCAAGGACAGTAAAATTTACAGCAACCTCGGAAATATTTATGGTTTGATGAAGAAGGGCGACAGCGCTATCCTGTCTTACAATAAAGCATTGGAGATGGATGATAAAAACACAGATGCCTATGTGAACCGCGCCATCACTTACAGCATGGCAGGGCGATATGATCTGGCTTTTCCTGATTACACAAAAGCATTGCAGATTGATCCCACTATGTATTCCACCTACATCAATCGCGGCTATGCTTATCTTGCTTCCGGAAAACTGAATGAAGCACTTGCCGATTTCAATTACTATTTAAACTACGATCCGAATAATGCTGCTTGTTATTATTATCGCGGACTCACTTACACTTCAATGGGAAATGCTGCGAATGCAAAAAATGATTTCTTAAGAGCGCAGTCGTTGGGATACAAAGTGGAACAGAAATATCTTCAATAGAAAACGATTGGTATCAAATGTTTTAAAACAGAAATCAATTTTGTTTTAAAGGAGAAATAAAATTTTATGTTTGAGAAAGAATGATTTTATGAATTAATAAAACTGAATTCATTCAAGCAAAAAATAAAAAATCAAATGCCTCATCTTCCGCTTGAAGAACATTTACCCGGCATAACCGGATTACTTGAATACCGGAAAGACAGCGCAAAACCCATCCGCGAACTCACTCAGCTTTTATTGCGCGGTCCATCAACTTTAACTGAAGGAGAAAGGGAATTAATTGCCACTGTAGTTTCATCGCACAACCAATGCACTTTCTGCACCAATGCTCACACAGCTGCAGCTGATTTATTATTGGGAGAGAATGAAACTTCTTCGGCTGTAAAAAATAATATTGACGAAGCAACACTCAGTGATAAAATGAAATCGCTTTTAATTATTGCCTCGCATGTGCAGGAAAGCGGAAGAAGTGTTACTGCAGAAGATATAAATGCAGCAAAAGAAAACGGTGCAACAGATATAGAGATTCATGATACAGTTTTAATTGCGGCGCTTTTTTGTTTGTACAACAGATATGTAGATGGCTTGGCAACTGTTACACCTGCGGATCCGGAATTTTATTCGGGACTTGCACAGCGGCTCGTGAACAATGGTTACAATCGTTTGCCCGGCGGATATGATCAGTTAAAAAAAAGCCAGTAGGAGAAAAATATTTTCAAAATGCAGCAACAAATCTCTGACAACAAAACAAGCAAAGGTTATTTGTATCAGTTGTTTGCATTGTGTTTTTCAAGCGGGTTGTTTGGCGCAACTGTTTCTACTTTATTGTCGGAGTATCTTCCCGAAATTGAAAAAGAATTAACCGGAACTTCAATTGGAGAAAATGCAGAGAGAGCAGGCGCCATTATCAATTCCATGTTTTTGTTCGGATGGATGTTCGGAGGAATTTTATGGGGTGTTATCTGCGATCGGTTCGGAAGAAAAAAAGCAGTGATTTATTCAACCGCCTGCTATGGAATATTTTCCCTGATGACAGCCGTTGCTCCTTCATGGGAATATCTTATTGCATTTCGTTTTCTATCAGGATTTGGAGTTGGAGGTGTAATTGTTACAACAACTATTCTGATTTCAGAAGCATGGACTCCTGCAAAGCGCGCCATTGCAATTGGTCTGCTGACCATTTGTTTTCCGGTTGGTGTTTTTTTAGCAGGGGCTATTGTTGCTTTTATTCCTGATTGGCGAGAAGCATTTTTCATTGGCATTGTTCCGTTAATCATTTCATTCATTTCTTTTTATGTTTTAAAAGAGCCTGATGAATGGAAAAAAAATATTGATGAACAAACGCAAGGACAAAAATTTTCGCAGTTGTTTATTCCTGAAAACCGAAATAATATTTTCATTGGGTCTATCACATTTGGTGCTATGCTCATTGGGTTATGGGCAATATTCGCCTGGCTCCCCACATGGATTCAAACTTTAATAACTGAAGGCGACGGACAAAAGGAGCGCGGTTTGGCAATGATGTCGTTAGCCGGAGCTGCATTGCTTGGCGGATGTTTTTCCGGATGGTTTACATCTTTTGCGGGATGGAGAAAAACAATGCTCTTGTGTTTTGCCGTTTGCTTCCTGGTTTCATTTATACTTTTCAAACTCACCACAACTTATTCGTCCATCATTTTTATTGAAATCGGATTGCTTGGTTTTTTCTTCGGCGTTAGTCAAGGTGTATTGTCTGATTTCATTTCAAAAATATTCCCACCAGTCATTCGGGCCAGTGCAACCGGATTTTGTTTCAATGCCGGAAGATTGTTTACTGCATCGGTTGTTTTTTTTGTCGGATGGCTGGTAACAGCATTCGGTAGTTATGGAAACAGCATTTTTATTTTTTCATTTGTGTTTCTCATTGGATTGGGTGCAACTTTTTTTGTAAAAGAAAATCCTTTAACTGATTAAAAAATATTTTTTAAAACTTATTCAAACAAAAACATGGCGCACATAAATGTACCTGATGGCCTACCCGGAATTCGAGGATTGATGGCTTTCAGACCTGAAACTTCAGCACCATTGAATGAACTCACTGAAGTTTTACTTCGGAATGAAAATTCATTAACAAGAGGTGAGCGTGAATTAATTGCCACTTATGTTTCATCGTTGAACGATTGTTTCTTTTGTCAGAATGCGCATGGTGGAATTGCGCAACACTATCTTGAATGCGATATGGATTTTATTGATTCGGTTAAAAAAGATTTTCAATCAACCAATCTAAACGATAAAATGAAAGCACTCATTTCCATTGCATCGGCGGTTCAGAAAGGAGGCAAACATGTTACACCTGAAATAATTGCACATGCAAGAAAAACCGGTGCAACAGATTTTGAAATTCACGATACGGTTTTAATTGCTGCAGCATTTTGCATGTTCAACCGATATGTTGATGGCTTGGGAACAACTGCTCCAACCGACCGTCAGTTTTATATCAATCGTGGAAAGCAAAGAGCAGAAGAAGGTTACCTTCATTTCGATTTATACAAATAAAAATTTCATTCACATGGCACACATTTCATTAGAAAACGAATTGCCCGGCATCCGTGGCTTGCTTGCATTTCGTAAGCAGGTAGCCAAGCCGATGCTTGAATTAGCCGATGCAATTTTGCAGGCGCCTTCTGATTTAAGCAAGGGCGATCGCGAATTAATTGGTGCATACATGTCGCACCTTAACAAATGTAATTTCTGTCACCAGTCGCATGCGGCGGCGGCGGCGCATCACTACGGCGATAGTTTTGAAATTATAAAAGCAGTTAAAGAAAATATTGATACAGCTCCCATTTCAGATAAGTTGAAAGCATTGCTGAACATTACTGCACATTTACAAAAAGGTGGGAAGTATGTTACAGAAAAAGATATTGCTGATGCACGCATGCACGGCGCAACCGACATTGAAATTCACGACACGATTTTAATTGGTGCAGTGTTTTGTATGTTCAACCGTTATGTTGATGGTTTGAATACCTGGTCACCGCTGGAAGAAGAGCCCTATATTGAAATGGGAAAGCGAATGGCCGATCAGGGTTACATGCGCGATGAAACCAAAAAACTTTTTGGTATTAAAGATTAAAAAAAGTTAAGCACGCTTTCTTATAAAAGCAAGTGCTGCAATAACACTGAGCGCTACTCCGAACATAATTGAAAAAGAGAACATCATAAAATAAGAGATGGCTGAGCCATTATAAATTCTATCCACTTCCTGCATGGCTGCATCAATTGTTTTTTGAGTTGCATTTTGCGCATTCAGTTTATCAAGCGTAAAAGTTTTATACGCTTCATAATATCCGGGATTAACAAAGTGCGAATAAAAAGCAATGAGTAATGTAAAGCCGATACTATAAATCAAAACAAATTGAAATGCTGTTACAAACCCCTGCTGAAAAGTCAGCGCTCCTTCATTTTGTTTTCTTTGTGCTGCCACAACAAAAAATATCAATATCCAAAAAAGGATCATCGCCACATTGTGAGTGTATTCTCCAACTGCAAGATTGGTGGAGTTGAAACCGGCAAAGTGTTCCATTAATATCCAGGCGGCGGTGAATGCAAGGAGGTAAAGTGAGTAGCGGATTGAAATCGGATTCATAAAAATTTATTTTGAAGTTAAACTTTGCGACAAGGTAAATATTTTTTTCAATCTGTCATTTGAAATACGGAATCTGAAATTTGCAATCAGCAATCTGTAATATACTTTCGCCGCATGTCCTGCTTACATCAGGAACACCAATATGAAACCATTTCAGACCTTACTTTTCTACAAGTATGCGCGCGTTGATAATGCCGAAGCATACAAAGACCAACACCTTGCTTTTTGTAAATCGCTGAATCTGATGGGGCGCGTGCTCATCGGCGACGAGGGCATTAACGGAACCGTGAGCGGAACCATTGACAGTTGCAAACAGTACATGGATTACCTGAGCAACGATGCGCGCTTTGCCGGAATTGAATTTAAGATTGATGAAGAAGATGCGCCGTCGTTTTCTAAAATGCATGTCCGCTACAAAAAAGAAATCGTGCACTTCGGTCAGCCCGATGTGAATGTGTGGGAAATGACCGGCAGGTATTTAGAACCCGACGAATGGCAAAAACAAATGCACGACCCCGATGCAGTGGTGATTGACATGCGCAACAAAGTGGAGTGGGAAGCGGGCAAATTTAAAAATGCTGTTACACTTGATGTGGACACCTTCCGCGATATTCCCGATCACTTAGATGAACTGGAACAATACAAGGACAAAAAAATTCTTGCTTACTGCACCGGCGGCATCCGTTGCGAAAAGGCAACTGCTTTTTTAATTCAGAAGGGATTTAAAAATGTTTTTCACCTGCATGGCGGAATCATTCGTTATGGAAAAGAAGCAGGCGGAAAAGATTTTGACGGCAAGTGTTATGTGTTCGATAATCGCTTGACGGTTGATGTGAACACCGTGAATCCTGAAATTATTTCGCACTGCCGCAGGTGTAACAGTCCTTCGGTTCATTTTATTAATTGCGCCAACCCGGAATGCAACGAGCATTTTATTTTGTGCGAAACCTGCGCTACGGAAATGGAAGGAAGTTGCAGTGAAGAATGTAAATCGCATCCGCGCCGCCGCATTTATGATGGCACCGGCTACTACCAGAAACACAATCAGGAATATCAAACCGAAAAAGCGAGGAAGAAGTGGATGATGGAGTGATTTAATTATTTAGCTTGCAGTCATCAATTCAATAAAATTCTTTCAGTGAGTAAAAACTTTTTCATTTTCTTATTGCTGAATTTTTTTGTTGTGGGAAATTTATTTGCGCAACACAGAGGAGATAATTGGGCTATATCTGACTCAATTATGTTATCATTTTCTCAAACAGGTGTAACAGTTTCTAATTCCGTTTTACACAGTAGTGATAGTGTTTTCAATTCTATTGTAGAAGGGATGGCAACTATTTCTGATGAAACAGGTCAGCTGGATTTTTATACTAATGGAGCTACAGTTTGGAACAGCAATCATCAAATGATGACAAATGGAGATGGTCTGCAATGTAATTTTTCCACAACTAATGGGGTTGTTATTGTTCCTTATCCAGATCATGACTCGCTTTATTATATTTTTTATATTAATTGGCCACTTACTGCGGGCAATTCGGATAAAGGTTTTAGCTATTCATTGGTAAATATGTACCTTGATAATGGGTTAGGTGGTATTGTTAACGCTGAAAAAAATATTTCCCTGATACTCGGACAAACCTTAACTGAGAAAGTATGTGCTGTTAAGCATGGTAATGGCAGGGATTGGTGGATTGTCGGTCATGACTTGTCGAATAATTTTTTTGAATACCTTGTTACGCCTAACGGAATTGAAGGGCCGTTTTGGAATTCTATCGGATTAAATCAGGAGGGTTATTATGAAGGTGAAATTTGTTTTTCACCACAAGGTAATAAGTTAGCGATGGTCAATGGTTTTTCTGTCGAGGTTTTTGATTTCGATCGTTGCACAGGTGCTTTAAGTAATGAAATAATTCTTGACTCAGTTTTATATTCAAATTCGTATTTACCTGATTACTATGGAGGTGCATTTTCTCCTGATGAGAGTAAATTTTATGTCAGTTGTAATGATCAAATAAATTATGGGGGTTTGTATCAATTTAACTTAAGTAATTCTAATCCTCATGCAACCAAAACGCTTATTTGGGGAGGGATTGTCTCAGCAGGTTATGGTTTTGCTCAAATGGAACTCGCCCCTGACGATAATATTTACTTAGTAATTGTTCCTTTTTTTCCTGACTCAATTCCAGATACTTCACAATTGAATTTATCAATAATTGAATCACCCAATAGCTTAGGGACAAGCTGTGATTTAATTCTGTTTTCACTTTATTTAAATGGACATAGATTAACTCTAGGGTTACCGAATATGCCTAATTATAATCTCGGTGCATTAGGAGGCAGCGCATGTGATACACTCACTTCAATTCAAAATAAAAATTTAAAAACAAAAAATATTGTTAGCATCTATCCCAACCCCTCTTCCACCACAATCAACATTTCCTCTTCCAACTTATCCGGAAAATATTCTTTAAAAATTTATAATCTGCTCGGTCAGCAAGTGAAGCAGCAGGAAATTGATTTCTCTTTTGAAGGAA
This sequence comes from Chitinophagaceae bacterium, assembly GCA_023251195.1. GTDB lineage: Bacteria > Bacteroidota > Bacteroidia > Chitinophagales > UBA10324 > UBA10324. Next base: position 8,932 of record JAHEZG010000001.1, read on the forward strand.
GCAGTAAAGTAAATATTGAATCACTCGCTTCCGGTTATTATCAGTTGATGCTGGTGAACGGAAGCAATGTGGTGAGTAAAAGATTTGTTAAAGAATAAAATTTCCTGTAAAATTTTTCCATCTCAAAAAATCATGGAACAGGGTCATGTCCATGCTCACCCCAAGGGTTGCATCTTGCAATTCTTTTGAGCGCCATCCATCCGCCCTTGAATGGTCCGTATTTTTTTATGGCCTCCATTCCGTATTCAGAACAGGTGGGAGTGTAACGGCATGCAGGCATCAACCATGGAGAAATTACCTGCTTGTAAAATTTGATGAGGAGAATAAAAAACCAACTGAAAATTTTTGAAATCATTTTACTGCAACTGATAGTTGATTTAAAACAGCAATCATTTTTTCTTCCACCAATTTATATTCAGGAAGATTTTTTACAGAAGATTTTTTCTGCGTGACCATTCCCCTCTCCTTGAGAGAGGGGTTAGGGGTGAGGTTTTTTGGCGGTAGATTTTTACCCGTGAATAAAAATGCAACAGCAATATTTTTCTCCATGCCATTGATTGCATCATGCAGCGGCAATTTATTTTTCCGGTATGCTTCGCGCATCAGCCGCTTGATGCGGTTGCGGTGAACAGCTAATGGAAAATTTTTCTTGGGAACAGAAATGAGCACCTGCACTTTTGACGGAACGGGTTGCTCGTGCTTCATCCAGTACACTCTGAATGGATATAAAACAAAGGACGAACCCTTGTTGAAGAGTTCGTCCATTAGTTTTTTAGAATTAAGCCGCTCTGCTTTGCTGAACGATTGCGGAGAGGCAGAGCCGCGTTGGATTGCGCCTGCCATCAGAATTTTTTTTATCCTTTCAGTTTCTTTTCGCTTGAAACAGTAAGCTTCTTGCGACCCTGACGACGGCGGGCTTTTATTACTGACTGACCTTCCTTGCTTTTCATGCGTTTGCGGAAGCCGTGCTTGTTTTTGCGTTTACGATTCGATGGTTGATAGGTCCTTTTCATGTCTTTTATTTTATGCCTTCAAAAAAATGGAGCGCAAATATGTGTGAAGTTTCCCACATTTCCACATCCAATTTATCTATTCATGGTAATTAAGAATTCTTCGTTGCTTTTTGTGCCTTTGATTTGGTCTAAAAGGAACTTCATTGCCTCTTCAGGATTCATATCAGCCAGGTGATTGCGGAGAATCCACATGCGCTGCAATGCTTCTTTATCCAACAGCAAATCTTCGCGACGAGTGCTGGAAGCAATGACATCAATGGCAGGGAAAATTCGTTTGTTCGAGAGTTTGCGCTCGAGTTGCAGTTCCATGTTGCCGGTTCCTTTGAACTCTTCAAAAATCACTTCATCCATTTTAGAGCCGGTGTCGGTTAAAGCAGTGGCGAGAATGGTGAGCGAACCTCCGCCTTCGATATTCCGGGCAGCGCCAAAAAATTGTTTTGGTTTATGAAGTGCATTTGCTTCCACACCACCGGATAAAACTTTTCCGGAAGAAGGAGCAGTGGTATTGTGCGCGCGCGCTAACCGGGTAATGGAATCTAAAAGTATCACCACATCGTGACCACACTCTACCATGCGCTTGGCTTTTTCCAACGCAATGGCAGCAACTTTCACATGCTTATCAGCAGGTTCATCAAAAGTTGAAGCGATTACTTCAGCACGAACACTGCGCTCCATGTCGGTTACTTCTTCCGGTCTTTCATCTACCAGTAAAATGATGAGGTAAACTTCCGGATGATTTTTGGCAATGGCATTTGCCACTTCTTTCAGCAACATGGTTTTACCGGTTTTCGGTTGAGCCACTATCAATCCACGCTGTCCTTTACCAATAGGAGTAAACAAGTCCATGATGCGCGATGAATAATTATTCGGCTCATTGCACAGGTTTAATTTTTCATCAGGGAATAATGGTTTCAGATAATCGAATGGAACACGGTCGCGGATATCGGCGGGAGTTTTTCCATTCACCCAATCCACGCGAATCAGTTTGAAATATTTTTCTCCTTCTTTCGGTGGCGCAATGGTTCCAACCACTGTATCACCGGTTCTTATTCCGAATAATTTTATTTGCGCCGGAGAAACATACACATCATCGGGCGACGATAAATAATTGTAATCAGAGGAGCGGAGGAATCCATATCCATCAATCAGAATTTCTAAAACTCCTTCGGAACTCACGACTCCATCGAGGTCAACATTAAAAGCAGGTTGTTTCTGTTGAAATTGTTTTTGCTGTTGCGGCTGAGGTGTAACAGTTGACAGAGCCGGCTGAGCAACAGGTGTAACAGTTGCTGCAACGGGTGCAGGTTGTTGTTGCGGAACCTGCGGCGTCTGCACCGGAACGGCTACAGGTGTAACAGGTTTTTCGTATTGCCGCTGTGGTTCTTCGCGGCGCGAATCAGGATTGTAATTAAATGAAGCGCCGCCGGAAAGGTCAACCGTAATAATTCCATCAGAGTATGATGGTGTGGTTGGATATTCAACCTTGGCCGGAGTTTCTTTTTTCTCTTTGTGCGAATGAGCAGGAGCGGCAGCGGATTCTTCAGCAACTTTCTCGTGCTTTTTTTCCTTCGCCGGCTTTTCAGCAGGAGCGGATTTTTTTTCTTTTTCCTTCGCCGGTTTTTCGGCAGCAGGTGCATCCTCTTTTTTAATGCGGGTGCGTTTCTTCTTTTCATCAGAAGCAGCATCGGCAGCTTTTCCGCCAACGAGTTCGGGTGAGACCGCTTGCTTGTCAAGGATTTTGTAAATCAAATCCTGTTTAGATAATTTCTTATGGTCAGCAAGTTGTAATTTTTCTGCAATGTCATGCAGTTCGGGAACGAGCATGTCGTTCAGTTGTAAAATGTCGTACATAATGTCAACAGTAAAAGATGTTGTTTATGTTAATTTAGTTTGTGATTATTATTTAGAAAGATGCCTGAACAGGAAAACTTAGAGCAGTAAATACGGTTTGGAAAATTTCGACTCAGCAACCTGAACAGAGCGGTTGATGGGGTAAAGGTAATCAGTGCGTTTAATTGAGCAAATAATTTTTCGGGTGGAAGATTTTAGCTTGATACAAAATGCCGGAAGGCAGATTTTCAAGAATGTTTTCATGAACGCAGATAGAAAATCTTATTCATCATAATAATAGATACTGTTAGGTCATTAAGTTAAGTTAAGGATAAAAAAAGAGGTCTTTTAATTTGTAAAAGTTTTATGCTTGATTTTTGATTGCATTTTTCTAAGCGAATATTATTTCTCAACGGAAAATAAATGGAATTTGACTTTGAGTTACAACAGAGATTCATCTGTTCGCTAAGTAATTAAAATCAAAAACACTGAAGAAAACTTTACAGATCATTCAATCATCTTATCAAGTGTCTATTTCTTTTTCGCCCGAATCCTGCTCAAAGTTTCAGGAGTCATTCCAAGATACGATGCGATGTATTGCAGCGGAATAAATTGAAAATAGTCGGCATGTTTTTCCATTAACGAAGTGTAACGCTCCTCGGTAGTCTGGCGCACAAACGAAATCACTCTTTCCTCTTTCAGTAAAACATGATGCTGCATAATTAATCTTCCCAACCGCTCAAGCTTCGGATGTTGCGAATACAGATTTTCAACTGACTGATACGGAATCACCAGCAACTCGCAATCAGTAACCGCCTGCAAATTTTCATGCGAAGGCTGCTGCGAAAAAAAACTGTAAAACGGAATGATGAATTCGAACGGCGGCGAAAGATGAATGGTTTCTTCGCCTTCAGATTCGTTGATGTACTTGCGCATATAACCACTTTGTATGAACGCAAGTTGACGACCAACTTTTCCTTCCTTCACAAAGTATTCGCCGTGTTTTAATTCGAGCGGAGAAAAAAATTTGTAAACTTCCAGCAACTCATCGGGCGTGAGTGTTACAAATTGCGAAATAAATTTTTTCAGTTTTTCCATCGCGAATAAAATTACAGATTGCTGATTAGTGTTTTTACGCAAAGCAATATAATGAGCAAAGAGGCAAAGATTTTATTTCAAACAATTTCGCACGGAGAAAATGGAGAAATACAGCGCGGAGAAAAAAGGAGAATACTTTTTCCATCTGCTGATTTTCTATCGAAACAAAATACTGCAAACTGACTACTGTCAACTGCCAACTGACTCCCACCAATTCCGCATCATCGTCATTCCGTCGGGAGTTAAAATACTTTCGGGATGAAATTGCAGTCCGATGATTTTATAATCAGGATGTTCGATTGCCATAATCTCCTGCTCATTGGTCGTGGCAATAATTTTAAGCGGAGTGTTTTCTACTTTTTTCAGTAATAAAGAATGATACCGCATCACGGTGAGCGGCGATGAAATATTCTGAAACAAAAAATGATTTTGAAAAATGAGTTCTGAAGTTTTTCCGTGCATGGGCTTTTCAGCATGAACCAGTTTCGCTCCGAAAAATTCACCGATTGCCTGGTGACCGAGACAAATTCCAAGAATCGGAATGGTTTGATGAAAATGTTTTATCACTTCATTCATAACACCTGAATCCGCTGGTCGGCCCGGTCCGGGAGAAAGAACAATGGCTTTTGGATTTCCACCGGATTCTGCGAACAGTTTTTCAATTTCTTCAATAGTGATTTCGTCATTGCGTTTTACAATACATTCTTCATTCAACTGTAACAGATAATGCCACAAATTGAAGGTGAACGAATCGTAATTATCTAAGAGAAGAATCACCGCTTAACGGAAAATATCAGGGAATCGAATCTGGTCGTAGTAGCGGCTGATGTCTTGCAACAGTCCTTGCATGGCAGGAACATTTCTTCCCAGCCAATCGAACACTGCGGGCGCCACCGGATTGATGTAATCAAATAATTTACTCTGCGCTTTAGCTTCAGGACTTATGGAACCGGCTTTATTAAACAGCCAGATGATGACACAGTACATCAAAAAATAAATGGACGCTTTCAGCAATCCACCGAGTGTTTTATTTAACCAACCCATTTGCACCACCTGAATCATTTTCTCCAACACTTTCCCCATAAAATAAATGATGAGCGAAATAACAACCATGATTAAAACAAAACTGATGATGGGATTGTAATCTGATTTTATTCCCATGTGGTCGCGAAGAAAAAATGCTCCCCATGAAGAAAATTTCAACGCACCCAACAAACCAATTGACCACGCAAGGAAACTGAAAATGGCAACAATAATTCCGCGAGTGAACCCGCGCCAGAAGCCAAAGGCAATGAATAAGAGGAAACCGATGTCGATCAGCACAATTTGAAAATTTGGAGATTTGAAAATTTGAAAATGATTTGCTGCACTACCATTCTGAGCATGTCGAAGAATTATCCGCCTGCTAAAAGTAGTTTCACCATTTCGCTGATGGATTTACCATCGGCTTTTCCTGCCAGTTGTTTGCTTGCAGCGCCAATAACTTTTCCCATTTCTGCAGGAGATGTTACACCCATCTGAGAAATTATTCCTTTAATAATTTCTTTTAGTTCATCAGCACTCATTTGCGCCGGAAGAAATTTTTCAATCACCGCTAATTCGTCCAGTTCTTTTTTTACCAGGTCGTCACGATTTTCTTTTTGAAAAATTTCAATTGACTCCTTTCGTTGCTTGGCCAATTTTTGTAAAATTTTTATTTCTGTTTCCTCTGATACAGTTCCATCGCTGCCTTTTTCAGTTTTTGCCAAAATGATAGCGCCTTTAATTGCACGCAATCCACGCAATGCGCCTTCATTTTTGGCAATCATTGCTGGTTTCATTTCACTCATTATTTTTTCTTCGAGCGTCATAACAAATAATTTTTTACAAATGTAATGATGCACGCAACCCGTGAAAGCAATTTGCGTTATACATACTCACGCAATTATTAACAGACAAAATATGTTTTTATACCGAATTCATTTATCACTTGAATAAATACATTTAATTCACTAACGGTGAAACAAAACAGAAATCAAAACGAAAAAGCGATATAATAAAAAAACACACTATCCATGATTAATCTGTTTTCTTCAGGAAATAACAATCCTGCGCCCAAGTCCGAAACCCCTGTTCCGCCATTAATTGCAGAAAGTAATATCACAAAAATATTTGTGGTGGAAGACAACGATTTGTATTCGCAATTGATACAAAATGAATTGGCGGCAACCGATAATTATGAAATAACTATTTATCCCACTGCCGAAGATTTATTAAAAGACCTTTATAAAAATCCAAACATTGTAACCATCGATTACAATTTGCCTGACAGAAATGGAATTGAAGTAATGAAAGAAATTCAGAACTACAATAAGGATATTGAATGCGTGATATTATCCGGTCAGGATAAAGTGGAGGTAGTGGTTGAATGTTACAAAGCCGGTGCGGCATCTTATATTATTAAGAACAACAATGCTTTTGTTGAATTGGGAGAAGCAGTTCATAAAGTAGCTGATAAAATCAAACAAAAAAATCAGGTATCAAAACTTCAGGAGCAAATTATTGATCGTCATCGTTACGATAAAATTATAGGTGAAAGTGCTGCGATTCTTCGTGTGCTTCGATTGATACAAAAAGTGGAGAAGACAAGTATGCTCGCTTTAATTACAGGTGAATCGGGAACAGGAAAGGAAGTTGTTGCTGGTGCCATTCACTTTAACAGTAACCGCGCCCGCAAACCTTATGTGCCGGTAAACATGGCTGCGATTCCTGCCGATTTAATGGAAAGCGAATTGTTCGGCCACGAGAAAGGCGCATTTACTGGAGCTGATAACAAGCGTATCGGAAAATTTGAAGAAGCAAATGAAGGAACCATTTTCTTAGATGAAATTGGCGAGATGGATATGAACCTTCAAACAAAATTGTTGCGTGTGTTACAGGAAAATAAAATCACACGATTAGGTTCAAATAAAGAAACGCAACTGAATGTGCGCATCATTGCAGCAACAAATAAAAATTTATCACAACGGGTGAGAGAAGGAAAAATGCGTGAAGATTTATATTATCGTTTACAGGGGTTTTTAATTCATCTTCCGCCATTGCGCGAAAGAGGTGATGACATTTTATTGTTATCAAAATTTTTCCTCAAAGGATTTTGCGAGCGAAACGGAATGCCACAAAAAACATTTTCGGCTGATGCGTTTAAAGCAATACAAAAGCATCCGTGGCCCGGCAATGTTCGCGAAATGAAAGCGCTGGTTGAACGCGCCGCAATTATCAGTGATACAAATGTGATTGATACTGAAGATATGATTTTCTCACAGGAGATTTAATTGCTGATTGTAATACTAAAATTGAAAAGTGAAAAATTAAAGCCGGAGCAATCCGGCTTTTTTATTTTAGAAACCTTAATTCAAAAATCTAAGATCAATACGCCCTCACACTCTTCCCTTCCATATAATTAATATAGGAACGATTGACCACTTTGTTGCCGCCGTGTGTGGGATAATTTCCATTGAAGTACCACGAGCCGGTGTGGTTGGGACAGGCGCGATGCAGGTTTTCTATTTTCTGAAATATGACTTCGACTTCGGCATTCACACTTTCGTCTTTTACCAGCTCGGCAATTTTAGCTGCTACTTCTTCGGCGGTGAATGGTTCGTAAATGAGTTTCACTTTGTTGGTGATTTGTTCCACCGGCTTTTCGTTTTCCAGTTTACACAAATCATACACTTCATCTAATTTATTTTCCATTCCGCGTTCTTTGAGCAGGGCAACTGCTGCGCGAAAGGCAATGAACTCGCCCATCTTGCTCATATCAATACCGTAACAGTCGGGGTAACGGATTTGCGGAGCCGATGAAACAATCACAATTTTTTTGGGCTGCAAACGGTCGAGCATTTTAATAATGCTGCGCTTGAGTGTGGTGCCGCGAACAATGCTGTCGTCAATGACCACAATGGAATCAATGTTGGGGCGGATGCTTCCGTAAGTGATGTCGTACACATGTTCCACCATTTCGTTTCGCTCGCTGTCCTGCGTGATGAAGGTGCGCATCTTCACATCTTTGATGGCAATTTTTTCGATGCGCAAACGGCGGCGCAGAATTTCCTGCACACGCTCATCGCTCGACATGGCTTCGGGTTCGCGAATGGCTTTCATCTTCCATTCGTTCAAAACATCTTCGCCGCCTTTTATCAATCCGTAGAAAGCAACTTCGGCGGTGTTGGGTATAAAGGAGAAAACGGTATTCTTAAAATCGTGATTGATGGCTTCCACCACCTGCGGAGTGAGATAGTTGCCGAGATTTTTTCTTTCGTTGTAAATATCTGTATCACTTCCGCGACTGAAATAAATGCGCTCGAAACTGCACGAAGTTTTTTTCTGCTGCGGCTGACATTCATGTTCGCCCACATTTCCATGCTGGTCAATGATGAGTGCGCAACCGGGAGTGAGTTCTTTTATATCGCCCACCGGAACATTAAATGTTGTTTGAATGGCAGTGCGCTCCGATGCAGCCACCACCACTTCGTCGTTCACATAATAAAATGAAGGGCGAATGCCGCGTGCGTCGCGCAACACAAACGCAACACCGGTTCCGCTCATGCCCACCATGTTGTAACCGCCATCAAATTCGGCAGTTGCATTTTTCAGAATGTTATGAAAATTTACACGCTCACCTATTTTCTGATTCAGTTCTTTGCGTGTGCCTTCGTTATTTTTTAAGTCGGCAAACACGCGGTCAATTTCTTTTTCAAGATGTGCGCTTATTCGCTCGAGCACAATGGCAGTATCGGGGCGCTCGCTGTTTTCTTCGTCGTAAAATCCAAGTTCATCAATATTGGTTAGATTGAAATTGCCGCACATCTGCAAACTGCGCAAAGCAGATTGGTCGTTAATGATAAACGGATGACAACTATCCAATTCATTTTTTCCGTGTGTGCCGTAACGCAAATGCCCCATGAGCAACTCGCCAACAAACTGCGCATTTTTTTTCAGCCACTCCGTGTTATCAAATAATTCGGGATTCAGTTTTTTAAGTTCTGAAATCTTGGAACCTATCTGTTGAAAAATTTCTGAAATTGCCTGTGGTGAATTGGAGCGCTGCCGATTCATAAAATGTGCGCGTGTGCTCAAACCTAATTTCACCACTCCCACTCCTGCGCCATCTTGCCCGCGGTTGTGCTGCTTTTCCATCAGCAGGTATAATTTGTTCAGCCCGTAAAGTGGTGTGCCGTATTTCTCCTTATAAAAATCAAGCGGTTTCAGTAATCGTATCAGTGCTACACCGCACTCGTGCTTAATGGCATCGCTCATTCAATAGAAAAGTTGAACAGCAAATGTAAGTTGTAGTGGTGGGTTGTTTGTGGTTAGTTGTTAGAAAAATGAAGTGGAAAGAAAAAAATTTCACGAATTGATTTTGAAAAAAATAAGTTGGGGTGAGATTGTTTTCTTTGTCTTCGTAAAAACTAAATCTTAATTATGAAAGAAATAGGGAAGCAATATGAAAGACAAGACAATCTTGAAGACGAGTCTGGATTCAAAGCAAAAGCAAGGTTGCATCAATCAAGATATAGAGCAGAAAAATTGAATCTCGATTGTGATAATTATGGAAACTATTTGATAAAGGAAGATGGCGAAAGAGGAAAAAATTTTTACAATGATTTCGAAATATTTCAAGCCGTAAAAAATTATCGCGATTACAACAAACCTCTTTATTCAAATATGTTGCGAAGTGAACATATCCCTTTTAATTTTTTTATTCCACTTAGAGAAGATTTGGAGTTTTGTAAAAATGTATTCAATAAAATTTTAGATGGATGTATAAAGTCAATTGATGGGAAAGCAATCATTGACAAGGAGGAAAATATTAAAATAGAATTTGCCCCTTCGCCAAAAGGAAATTATTTGAATGACAGAACATCATTTGATACTTACATTGAATACACTCATATTGATAACTCAAAAGGCATTATTGGAATTGAAGTAAAATATACTGAACAGGAATACAAACTGAAGTTAGATTCAACAGAAGACAAGGCAATTAATAATGTCAAGTCAGATTATTTCAGAGTTACAAATAATGAGCAGCGAAAACTTTATAAGTCAGGAAATATTTCCAAATTAAAATCAGATGAGTTCAGGCAGATATGGAGAAATCATTTGCTTGGAGAAAGCATTTTACTATTTAAACCTAAAGAATTTAATCATTTCTCTTCCATAACTTTTTTTCCAAAAGGAAACAAACACTTTGTTGAGACAAGTAAAAAATATATTGACTTACTTCAATCAAATGACAATCGTTTTCTCCCCGTTACTTATGAAGAGTTCTTTAAATACCTGAATGAATATTCTCCCAACAATAAATTTTCAAACTGGATTAAATATTTGCAGGAACGATACATTTAAAAAAAATTAAAATGAAACCAAAATAATTTCAGGAAGAAGTAAGAGAGACACCAATGATTTTCTTGAATTGAAATTGCTTATTGTTAAAGTCTTGATAGAAAAAAGAACATGAACAAAAAGACATTGAAGAATTAATTTCCATAGTTTACATTATGAAAAAAGTATTAGTCACCGGAGCAACCGGTTTTTTTGGTCAGCATTTAATTAAAAGATTATTGCAGGAAAAAATTTCTGTTCGCGCCTTGTATCGCGATGAAAAAAAAAGGTCTGCTATTTCTTTTCCGACAGAAAATATTGAATGGATAAAAGGAGATGTGCTCGATATTTTTTCATTGGAAGAAGCAATGCAGGATTGTGATGAAGTGTATCACTGCGCCGCCGTTGTTTCGTTCTCGAAAAAAGATGAAGCACGAATGATGAAAGTGAATGTGGAAGGAACCGCCAATGTGGTGAATGAATGTTTGACTTCAGGAATAAAGAAACTGTTACATGTGAGTTCCGTTGCATCGCTCGGAAGGACTGAAGGCAGTGAAATGATTTCGGAAAAACACAAGTGGGAAGAAAATAAACTCAACACGCGATATGCCATCAGCAAGCACAAATCAGAAATGGAAGTGTGGCGTGGAGTGGCAGAAGGATTGAATGCATTAGTAATAAATCCCACTATGATTTTCGGACCTGGTGATTGGAGGGAAGGAACCTGCAAACTATTTACAAATATTTATAGCGGACTGAAAGCATATCCGGTTGGCGGAAACGGAATGGCGGATGTGCGCGATGTGTGTGAAATAGCTGTTGAGTTAATGAAAAGCAATTTTGTAAACGAACGATTTGTTTGCTGCGCCACGAACATGACTTACAAAGATTTTTTCTTCGCTGTTGCTGATACACTCAATAAACCACGACCAAAATTTAAAGTGAATCCCGCCATAGCAATTATGGGCGCACGGGTTTTATCATTACTTAATTTAATTGGTAAAGAACCTTTAGTCACTGTCGAATCTGCACGAACTGCAAGCAATCAGTTTTTTTATGATGGCTCAAAAATTTCTCATGCTTTGAATTTCAAGTACAGAGATTTTAATGAAACTATAAAATGGGTGAGTGAAGAATTGATTAATGCAAAGGTTCAATCATAAAAAACAATATTCAGTGGCTTTGAAACCGCATTTAATCCCCGTATTTTTCAATGCACTTAATTGAGTTTTAATTGATCGCTGTAAAATTTTATTTCAATTCATTTTCACCTGAACCTTGAAAATTGAATTGTTAGGTTACATTTGCACCCCTCATAATTAAAAAGCTAAAAGGCTGTAAATCATACTTGAATGAGAAAAGCTGACCTGATAAATAAGATTTCGGAAAAAACCGGATTGCCAAAGAATGATGTTTTGATTTCGATGGAAGCATTTTTTAAAGAAGTAAAAGAATCATTGAAGCAAGGTGATAATGTTTACATCAGAGGCTTTGGAAGTTTTGTTGTAAAGAAGCGTGCTTCGAAAATCGGTCGCATCATTACCCGCAATGAAAGCATCGTGATTCCGGAACATTACATTCCGGCTTTTAAACCTGCGAAGGTTTTTACTGACAGAGTGAAAAGTGCAAATGCCAAGAAAGCATTAGCGGAGAAAAAATAATTTGCATTGAGTAAAACCGGAATACAACAGGTTTTTTTAGTACTCGCAGGAGTTGGAATTGTACTTGCGCTGTATTTTTTTGGTGATACAAAAACGCGACCGGTTGCTGAAGCCAAAGGTCCGATGCAGGGAGGTGAAATGCCCAACAGAACAAGCACCATGTCGTTCGACAAATTGCTTGAACTGGCAAGTGGCACTTTAACCAAGGAGCAAAAAGACTCGGTTGCTTTACTTCAAAAGTTAGCTGATAAATCATCGGCTAATGAAAAAGTAAAGTCGCTGGAAAACCTGGCGAATCTTTGGGCACGCACACAAAATTTAATTGTGAGTGCGCATTATTTTGAAGAGGCCGCTAAACTGGACTCAACAAAAGACAAATGGAAAACTGCCGGCGATTATTATTTCGTGGGATTGCAAAACACGGGAGATACTGCAGCTAAACTGTTTGCAGGACAGAGGTCGTTTGAATGTTATGCTGCAGCATCGCGGTTTGATACTTCAGACACTAAATTGAAAGTGTTGGAGGCAGTGAGTTTGATAGATGGAGTTGGAAATGTGATGAGCGGAGTTTTACTTTTAAAAGAAGTAGAAAAAACAGACCCCGATAATGAACTGATGAATGTGACTTTGGGCCGTCTCGCCATTGTTTCTGGTCAGTATCCGAAAGCAATCACACGATTGGAGCGAACGATTAAGTTGTATCCGAAAAATACGGAAGCTTACTTTCACCTCGGAGAAGCATACAGGGCAACAGGACAAAAAAATGAAGCAATAAAAATGTTTGAGAAGTGTAAGGAACTTGAAAAATCTCCTTCGTTTCAAAAACAGTTAGACGAATACATTAACCAAATAAAAAATTAAAAATCTATGCCAAGCGGTAAGAAAAGAAAGCGTCATAAAATGGCGACCCACAAGCGCAAAAAAAGATTACGCAAGAACAGACATAAAAAGAAAAACAAGTAGTCATTGTTTTTTTTGAAAAGTTTCTCTGATAATTTTTCATCTTACTTTTCTATTTGATTAGTTTATGTGAAAAAGAAATACTCATTAACAGAGTTGCTTTTTAATCGAATATAAAATTTGAAAATCTTAAAACCCGGCTGCCATTTATAGTGGTCGGGTCTGTTTTATTTTTAAGGTATTTAAGTAGCACAAAAGTTTAATGGCAGACGAGACCATCACCAATAAGCCACCCGAATTAGTTGACAAGACTGTAAAAAAACAGCCCGCTCAGGTAACAAGGGAATTGTATGTGAATACCGCAACAGGTGGCGGAATAGAAATCGCTTTACTCGAAGACAAAAAATTAGTTGAGATACAACAAGACCAACTCAACTCTTCGTTTTCAATTGGTGATATTGTTTTGGCGCGATTGCAAAAAGTATTGCCTGGATTGAATGCCGCATTCGTGGATATTGGTTTTCAGAAAAATGGTTTCCTTCATTACTCCGACCTTGGTTCGCAAATTCGTTCGGTGCAGAAATACACCAACATGGCAATTGCAGGACAGGCCACCGGTGATTTAGCCAACTTTAAAATTGAACCTGAAACTTATAAAACCGGTCGCATCGGAAATGTATTCAGCAAGCGCGACCCTGTTCTCGTTCAAATTACCAAGGAACCCATCAGCACAAAAGGTCATCGCCTTAGTTGCGATATTTCATTGGCCGGAAGATATGTGGTGTTGATTCCGTTTAAGAATGAAATTAATATTTCAAAAAAAATTACATCGGGCGACGAGCGCAAACGATTGTTGCGATTGGTAGAAAGTATTCGACCAAAAAATTTCGGTGTGATTGTGCGAACAGTGGCTGAAGGAAAAACTGTTGCCGATTTGCACGAAGACATTGAAACCATGTGCAAGAAGTGGAACGACATGTCAACGGCACTGAAAGATGCAACTTCTCCTCGAAAAGTATTGAGTGAGATGGATAAAACTTCCACCATGCTTCGCGATATGTTGAACCCTTCGTTCAACAAAATTGTGGTTACGAGCAAGGAGATGTTCGATGATATCCGAACTTACATCAGCCGCATTGCTCCCGATAAAGAAAGTATTGTTCAGTTATACTCCGGTAAAACTCCCCTCTTTGACCAGTTTGATATCACAAGGCAGATAAAATCAACTTTCGGAAAAACAGTAAACCTTGATAGCGGTGCCTACCTGATTATCGAACACACCGAAGCATTGCATGTGGTGGATGTGAACAGTGGACACAAAATGGGCAATGATGATAACATGGAAGGCAACGCCATGAAGGTGAACATGGAAGCAGCTGAAGAAATTGCGCGGCAACTTCGCCTTCGTGATATCGGCGGAATTATCGTGATTGATTTTATTGATGTACGCAATCCGGAAAACAAACGAGTACTCAACAATGCGATGATGACTTTTATGAAGGCCGATAAAGCCCGTCATACTATTTTACCATTGAGCAAATTCGGCATCATGCAAATCACACGGCAGCGTGTGAAGCCGCAAATAAATATTGTTACGAGTGAAACCTGCCCAACCTGCAATGGCACAGGATTAATTGGTCCTTCTATTTTATTATCCGATGATATTGAAAAGAAACTTGAACACCTGATTACGAAGCAGAATCAGAAAAAAATTACATTGTTCGTTCATCCGTATCTTGAATCTTATTTCAAGCAGGGCATTATGTTTTCTTCTATACAATGGAAGTGGCGCCGCAAGTATGGTCAGTGGGTTACCATCGACAGCAGTGAATCGAACCCCATTAATGAATATCATTTTTATGATAAGAACGGGGAAGAGATTGAAGTGGAGGCGAAATAATTTTATTTGAATATTTTTATTTCACAATTCCTCCCGACAACGACAATAATTCAATCTCAGAAATTTTTGCATTGTAGCGTGCATTAAATAAACGAGTTTGTTGTGCAATAAATGATTGTTGTGCGTTCTTAAAATCCAACGCATTGCTGCTGCCAAGTTTATAACGGTCAACTGCTATGGCTAAATTTTCTTTTGCATCATTCGTATTTTCTTCTTCGAGCAACAACAGTTTCAAATTATTCTGATAAGTATAGTATGCTTGTTGCACCTGCGCGGTGAGTTTTGATTTTACCTGTGCATATTGATAATTGCTGATGAGCGAATTTATTTTTGCATCTTGTACTATATGAGATTGCCTGTTACCGTTAAATAAATTCCACGATGCTGAAAGCCCGAATGAAGGACCAGATGTTTTATTGTTCAGCAAAAAACCTGCTTGTGTTGTTGCATTGTTATAACCATAACTTCCGTTCAGCGAAACGGTGGGATAATAACCACCCTGCAATTGTTGAATAGTAAGATCGGAAATGCGACGGCTTTGTTCGGCTACAGTGAGTTCGGGATTTTGTTCGAAAGTTTGTGTTTGAATCTGTTCGAGCGTAAGAGTGGAAACCGCAGTGATGCTGTCAATAGTTTTAAAATCTGTTGTGATATCGCGGGCGAGTAAGTTGTTTAAATCAACTTTTGCATTTTGTAAAACAACCTGTTGCTGCATTACTGCAGAGCGATCGGCATTGTGGTCAACTTTCGCCTGCAGAAAATCGAGTTTGGAACCACTGCCCACATCCCATTTTTTTTGTGCGAGTGACATTCGCCAATCGGAAATGGAATCGGAGAACTGATATACACGAAGCAATTGTTGTTGTAACACTACATTATAATAAGCATCAGTTACTTTCAATACAGTTTGCTGCAAAGTGTTTTTAAGATCTGTTTCACCTTTTGCTTTCAGCAATTGCAATTGCTGATAAGTCACAAACATTTTCATGCCGTCAAACAATGTCCAACTGAGATTTGCTCCGGCATTTAAATTATGAGCTGATGCATTGTTTCGGTCAGTTACATCGCCGCTTGCATATTCAAGGTGTGTATTGCCGATGCTTTGCGTGTAACCACCATCCAATGAAAGTGAAGGAAGCATTCCGGCATTTCCGATAAATAAATTGTTGGTTGCAATATCTGATTCGCTTTTTGAAATAAGTATATCGTAATTGTTTTTCATTGCAGTTGCTATCGCTTCTTCCAATGAAAGAACAGTTTGTGCGCCTGCATAATTTATTGCGGAGAGAAATAAAATTGTTACAGCAAAAAAATATTTCATCCACGAAGCCTCACCCCTAACCCCTCTCCTAAAGAGAAGGGAATTGACGCGAAAATTTTTCGTTGAAAAATATTTCATCCGGTTATTCTTTGTCATGCTTTTGCTCTTTTGCGATGAATGAATACATGGCGGGTATCACGAATAAAGTTAAAATGAGTGCGAACATTAATCCACCGATAATCACAATTCCCATTGACATTCGGCTCTTTGCGCCGGCACCAATTGCGAGTGCAATTGGTAGCGCTCCGAGTGCAGTTGCCAAGCTCGTCATTAAGATTGGGCGCAATCGTAATGCTGATGCTGTGATTACCGCTTCCATTTTCCTGAGCCCTTTTTCCTGTTGCTGATTGGCAAATTCAACAATGAGAATTCCATTTTTCGTGACCAATCCAACCAATACCAATAAACCAATCTCACTGAAAATATTCAGTGTCTGATTGAAATACCAAAGCACCAAAACACCTCCCGCTAAAGCCATCGGTACTGTGAGCATGATGATGAACGGGTCAATAAAACTTTCGAACTGCGCTGCAAGAACCAGGTAGATTAATATGAGTGCAAGTATGAATGCGAATTGAATATCTGAAGAGCTTTCTGCAAAATCGCGCGAAGCACCTGTTACATCAGTTGAAAAAGATTTGTCTAAAACTTTGTCAGCAATTTTATGCATCTCGTTCAAACCATCACCAATTGTTTTTCCCTGAGCAAGTCCTGCAGCGATTGTTGCTGATTCGTAACGATTGTAATGATAGAGTTGCGGCGATGTGGCATCTTCTGTAACACTCACCACATTATCCAGTTGAATTAATTGTCCGTTGCTGTTTCGCACATACAAAGTTTTTAAACCAACAGGTGCCGAGCGGTTTTCGCGATTGAGTTGTGCAATGATTTGATATTGCTTTCCACGCATGGTAAAGTAAGCGAGATTCTGACCGCCATACGCGGTTTGCAATGTTTGAAAAATATCGAGCACTGAAAGTCCCAGTGTTTTTGCTTTATCCCGGTCAACTTGAATATTCAGTTGAGGTTTATTGAATTTAAGATTGACAGTTGCAACTGAGAATACAGAATCTTTACTGGCAAGTGCCATAAAAGCGGGAATAGCAGCACGGAGTTTTACAGGGTCGGTTGATTTAATAACAAACTGAACAGGCAAACTTGTTTTTGCGGAAACTCCAACACTGATGGTTTGTTCCTGAATAACGAAAGTTTGTGCATCGGGAAACAAAGTACTCAGATGCCCTTGTAAATAAGTGGCGATTTGTGCCTGGGTTCTCTTTCGTTCATCGGGTTCTGAAAGTTTGATGCGTAAAAAACCGGTGTTTACTGCACCTGTTCCAGCAAAACTCGGAGCCACAATATTCAAATCAACTTTTCTTTCCGGAATGGAATCAATCAGAAACTGCTCTGCATTGTTCATGTATTGCGACATGTAATCATAAGAAGTTCCTTCGGGCGCTGTTACACTTACTCGAAGCAAACTCCTGTCGTCGAGCGGTGCTAATTCTGAAGGCAATAATTTTCCGATGAAATAAATCATTGCAAGACAAACAAGAATAATCGGAATTGCCAGCCATTTGCGGCTCATAAATTTTGTGAGTGCATTTTTATATCCGTCAATCATCGCGACGAAATACTTTTCTGTTTTGTGATAAAATTCAGAATGAGAATTATTTTTTCTTCTCAACTTAATATTCAAAACAGGAGTGAGAGTGAGTGATACAAACGCTGAAATTAAAACTGCACCAGCCATCACCACTCCGAACTCGCGAAACAAATGACCGGTGAATCCGGATAAAAAAATGAGCGGCATGAATACAACTGCGAGTGTGATGGAAGTAGAAATAACAGCAAAATAAATTTCTTCAGAACCTTTTCTTGCAGCTTCCATAATTGATAAGCCGCCTTCCAGTTTTTTATAAATATTTTCTGTTACTACTATTCCATCATCCACCACTAACCCTGTTGCTAATACAATTGCAAGCAGTGTGAGAATGTTAACGGAGAAACCAAAAAGATACATGAGGAAGAAAGCACCAATGAGTGAAACAGGAATATCAATCAATGGTCGCAACGCAAGCAACCAATCTCTGAAGAATAGATATATGATTAGCACTACAAGAAGTATAGCAAGCAACAAAGTGGTTTGAACTTCTTCAACCGATTGACGAATGAATTTTGTATTGTCGAGTACTACGGTGAGTTTGTAATCTTTCGGCAATTCACTTTTTATTAATTCGAGTCGCTTGTAAAATTCATTGGCTATCTCAATGTAATTTGAACCCGGTTGCGGAACGATTCCCATTCCAATCATGGGCACTCCTGATTGTTTTAGAATTGTTTCTTCATTTACTGAACCCAGCATTGCAGTACCAACATCCCGTAGCCGTACAATACTTGTGTTGTCGGATTTTATAATGAGATTATTAAACTCTTCCACACTTGTTAATCGCCCTTTGCTGTTTACCTGCAACTCCACTGTGTTGCCGGTCAATTTTCCTGCTGGCAATTGCACATTTTCTTTTTGCACTGCGGTTTTAATATCAAGCGGAGTTAACTGATATGAAGCAAGTTTTGCCGGGTCGAGATAAAGCCGCATGGCATATTGTTTCTGTCCCCAAATCTGTATGGTGCTTACATTCGGAATGGTTTGCAATCTTTCCGCAACAACATTCTCTGCGTAATCATCTACTTCAAGAATATTTCTTGTATCACTTGATAATGTCACTGATAAAATTGCATCAGAGTTTGCATCAGCTTTTGTTACAACCGGTGGCGCATCAAGGTTCTGCGGTAACTGCTTGGTGGTTTGCGCTACTTTATCGCGCACATCATTCGCAGCAGTTTCCAAATCGGAACCTAAATTAAACTCGACAGTAATTGTGCTTTGACCTTGTGTGCTCGTTGAAGAAAGTGACCGAATTCCCTGTACACCATTGATTGCTTTCTCTAACGGCTCGGTAATTTGTGATTCAATTACATCAGCATCTGCACCTGTATAAACTGTGCTCACAGTAATCACCGGCGGATCAATGGCAGGATATTCTCTTACACCTAAAAATTTAAATCCAATGATACCAAATACAATAATTGTAATGGAACACACTGTGGC
The DNA here is from genome assembly GCA_023251195.1 of Chitinophagaceae bacterium. Lineage (GTDB taxonomy): Bacteria > Bacteroidota > Bacteroidia > Chitinophagales > UBA10324 > UBA10324. Next base: position 28,130 of record JAHEZG010000001.1, read on the forward strand.
AAAAACCGGTCGCCTGAGACTGATGGAAGGTAAACTCATGCGATTATCATTTCTTTTTTGTCTGTAACTGTTTAACAGGATTTCCGTTTTTCACTGCAAGAATTCCGCTTGTGATTACAGTATCTCCAATTGATAATCCGCTTGTGATTTGAACGGTGCTGTCTGTTCTGATTCCGGTTGTAACCGATGTGGTTACTGCTTTACCATCCTTCACAATAAAAACAGATTGCTGATTTTGTTTTGCGGTAATCGATTGACTCGGCACCATAAACGCATCGTTAATAGTTTGAAGTGTAACAGTGATGTGGGCGAAAGCGCCGGGAATTAATTTGCCTTCAGGGTTCTCGCACAGCGCTCTGAATTTTATGGTACCTGTTGTTGCGTTTACAAGCGGCTCGGTTGCATAAGTTTTTGCGGTAAAAGTATCGCGCACTCCATCTACAGTAAAAGTGATAGTGGCATCTTTTGAAATCTGTGATGAATATTTTTCAGGAAGAAAAAAATCAACTTTCACAGGATTGATTTGTTGCAGTGTGGTGATGGAAGTACCTGATGAGAGATAACTGCCCACACTGATATTGCGCAATCCGATTACTCCATCAAACGGAGCTTTTATTTCTGTTTTATTTATTTGCGATTGTATGCTTTCAATATCTGCTTTTATTCCGTTCAGTGTGTTCAGTGCATTATCATATTCCGATTGACTGATTCCGTTCACAAGCAACAGTTGATGTTTCCGTGCTTCTTCTGCATCTGCATTTTTTTTCGACGATTGCAATTTTTTCAATTGTGCCATTAAATCATCATCATTCAGTTTCATCAACATTTGTCCCTGCTTAACGGATGCGCCTTCAGTAAAAAAGAATTTTACCACCCGACCTTGCGCTTCATTTTTTATTTCCACTGATTCGTTTGCCAGAATATTTCCGCTTGTAAAAAAATCATTCTTCAATTGAGTGGGAGTGGCAACCATAATGTTTACAGCTAATACAGCATTTTTTCCAGCCGGTGAATTGCCTTCTGCTGTTTTATCCGTCAGAAATTTTATTTTAATAAATACCAATGCAGTAATAACAACTACAAAAAACAGTAACCACCCTATTCTGTTCATACCATCAACATTTAATTGAGTTTGCAAAAATCAATCATTCATGGGATAAATTTATTTGTGCAAAATTTAATCAGGCCAAAAAGTTTTTTCAGATTATGCTAAAGCATTTTACCCATCATGACTTATTGGAATAAATTCCGGTTTACTATTTACAGCCCGAATCTAAACCAAGTAGCAATTATCATTTTTATGATAAGAACGGGGAATAGATTGTAGTGG